>NZ_JBATXN010000500.1:0-12835 GCF_049673265.1 Mycobacterium sp.
GGTTTGTTGTGAGGCGGGCGTATGTGTTTCGGTTGCGGCCCACTGCCCGCCAGCATGTGGCGTTGGCGACCTGTGTGGACGCCCATCGCGAGCTTTACAACGCGGCGTTGCGGGAACGCAGGGACGCCTGGTCGCACGCCAGCAAGACTCGGATCAGCTATGGAGACCAGTCGGCGCAGCTGACTGAGATACGCGCGGCGCGCCCGGATCAAGCGGTGTGGTCGTTTTCCAGTCAGCAAGCGACATTGCGGCGATTGAACAAGACATTCGCCGGGTTTTTCCGGCGCGTCAAGACAGCCAAAGCCGGTGTGAGGTCGGGGTATCCACGGTTTAAAGGTGCTGGCCGGTTCGACAGCGTGGAGTGGACTAAAAACGGCGACGGTGCTCGCTGGCTGCCCGAACAGCGCCGGGTGTATCTGCAAGGCATCGGCGAGATCAAGGTTGAACTGCACCGCGAGGTGGCAGGCCGGGTGAAAACGATCCAGATCAAACGACAAGGGCGGCGCTGGATGCTGGTGCTGTCCTGCGATGACGTGCCCACCGATCCGCTGCCCGCAACAGGTCGTCAGGCCGGCATCGACGTCGGCGTCGTCAGCTTTGCCACCACCAGCGACGGAGACCACGTGGACAATCCGCGCTGGGCGCACACCGCGGCGAATCGGCTGACCGCGGCCCAGCGGCGCCTCCAACGGGCCCGCCGCGGTGGCAAGAACCGTGCAGCCAAACGCGAAACCGTTGCGGCGCGGCATCGCAAGATCGCCAACCAACGTAAGGACTTTCATCACAAACAAGCCCGCGAACTCGTCGCCCGATACGACATGATCGTCGTGGAGGACTTGAAGATCGCAAACATGCTGCGCCGGGCCAAACCCGTCCCGGATCCCGACAATCCCGGCATGTTCCTGCCCAACGGAGCCCGGGCCAAATCTGGGCTCAACCGATCGATCAGTGACGCTGGCTGGGGCCAGTTCGTCTCGATACTGCACGCCAAAGCGGAAGAAGCTGGGCGCGCTTGCATTGAGGTCGACCCCCGGCACACCTCCGACCGGTGTGAGCGCTGCGGGCACACAGCGCGCGACAACCGCGTCACGCAAGCGGCATTCGCCTGCCAACGCTGTGGTCACAGCACCCCGGCAGACGAACACGCCGCACGTAACATCCTGCGGGCTGGACTGGCCCATCATGCCAACGCGGCATGAAAAGAAGCGGGCGGCCTCAGCCGTCAGAGAAGTCACCGCGACAGTGTGTCAGGTCTCATTCCGGGATGGATGGGCGGGCAATCAAGCTGCCTCAGAGCCGGCGGGTAAGCACATCGGCCGCCGCCAGCAGATCAGCCGCCCAACGGGCCCCGGGACGTCGGCCGATGCGGTCGATCGGACCCGACACCGAGATCGCGGCGATTACCGCACCGCTGCTATCACGTACCGGCGCCGACACACTCGCTACTCCCGGCTCGCGCTCGCCTGCGCTCTGCGCCCAACCGCGCCGCCGGACTTCGGCCAGCGCGCGGTCGCTGAATTTTGCGGCCGGCAGTACTGCCTGCCGCGTGGCGTCATCGCCGTACGCCAGTAACACCTTGGCGCCGGATCCGGCCGTCATCGGCAAGCGCATTCCGACCGGTACGGTATCGCGAAGGCCCGCAGGTGGTTCCACGGCGGCGATGCAAATCCGCGAGGTCCCCTCGCGGCGGTACAGCTGCACACTTTCGCCGGTGACCTCGCCCAGCCGCGGCAGCACCGTCGCGCTTGCCGCCAACAGCGGGTCGTTGACCTGAGCGGCCAGCTCGCTAACGGCGGGGCCGAGGCGCCAACGCCCATTGCCGTCGCGTGCCAGCAGGCGATGGACCTCCAAGCCGGCGGCTAATCGGTGTGCGGTGGCTCTGGGTAGACCGGTGCGTTCGCACAATTCTGCCAACCCGCACGGTGATTCCGCGATTGTGTGCAGCACCACTACGGCTTTGTCGAGGACGCCGATGCCGCTATCCTGTCTCACAGAGAGATACTAACGTCTCGCATAGTGAGATCAAGAATTGGATGACCTGGTGACAAAAACTTCAGCTGACACTGCTGCCGGGCGCCCACGTACGCTGGCGCAGAAGGTTTGGGACGACCATGTGGTGGCTTCGGGTGGGGGCACCGAGCCCGACCTGATCTACATCGATCTGCACCTGATCCACGAAGTCACCAGTCCGCAGGCATTCGACGGTCTGCGTCTGGCCGGGCGTCCGGTGCATCGGCCCGACCTGACGTTGGCCACCGAAGACCACAACGTGCCGACCATCGACATCGACAAGCCGATCGCCGATCCCGTTTCTCGCAATCAGGTCGAGACGCTACGACGCAATTGCGCCGAATTCGGGATCCGGCTATACCCGATGGGCGATATCGATCAGGGCATCGTGCATGTCGTCGGCCCGCAGCTGGGTCTGACGCAGCCGGGAATGACTATCGTGTGCGGTGACAGCCACACCTCCACGCACGGCGCATTCGGCGCATTGGCAATGGGAATCGGCACTTCCGAGGTCGAACATGTGTTGGCCACTCAGACACTTCCGCTGCGCCCCTTCAAGACGATGGCTGTCAACGTCGACGGTGAATTGCCGGCGGGTGTGACGGCCAAGGACATCATTCTTGCGGTGATCGCCAAGATCGGCACCGGCGGTGGCCAAGGCCATGTCATCGAATATCGCGGCAGTGCCATCGAATCGCTGTCGATGGAAGCCCGGATGACGATCTGCAATATGAGCATCGAGGCCGGCGCCCGAGCGGGGATGGTTGCACCCGATGCGACCACATACGAATTCTTGCGCGGACGCCCGCATTCCCCGACCGGCGCACAGTGGGATGCGGCGCTGGCCCATTGGGATCAGCTCGCTACCGACGAAGGCGCGGAGTTTGACACCGAGGTTTATTTGGATGCCGCGTCGGTGACTCCGTTTGTCACCTGGGGAACAAATCCGGGGCAGGGCGTGCCGCTGGGGGCGACGGTGCCTGACCCCGAACTGATGACCGACGACAACGAGCGCCAGTCCGCCGAGAAAGCGCTGGCGTACATGGACCTTCGGCCCGGGATCCCGATGCGTGATATCGCGGTGGATGCGGTGTTTGTCGGATCGTGTACCAACGGCCGCATCGAGGATTTACGCGTGGTAGCCGAAGTGTTGCGAGGCCGCAAAGTCGCTGACGGAGTGCGGATGCTGGTCGTGCCGGGTTCGATGCGGGTTCGCGCACAGGCCGAAAACGAAGGGCTGGGCGAGATCTTCACAGCCGCCGGCGCCGAGTGGCGTCAGGCCGGCTGCTCGATGTGCCTTGGGATGAATCCCGACCAGCTGTCGCCGGGGGAGCGGTGCGCGGCAACGTCGAACCGCAATTTCGAAGGACGCCAGGGCAAGGGAGGCCGCACACACTTGGTGTCGCCCGCTGTTGCCGCCGCCACCGCGGTACGCGGGAAGCTCTCCGCCCCCGCCGACTTGAACTGAGAAGAGGGAGAACCGCAATGGAGGCTTTTCACACTCACACCGGTATCGGAGTGGCGCTGCGGCGTTCCAATGTCGACACCGATCAGATCATTCCGGCGGTCTATTTGAAGCGGGTGACCCGAACGGGTTTCGAAGATGGATTGTTCGCGGCGTGGCGCAACGACCCTTCTTTTGTGCTCAATCTCAGTCCGTTTGACAGAGGTTCAGTACTGGTCGCCGGTCCCGATTTCGGCACCGGGTCCTCGCGCGAGCACGCGGTGTGGGCGCTTATGGACTACGGATTCCGAGTAGTCATCTCGTCGCGGTTCGGTGACATTTTTCGGGGCAATGCGGGCAAGGCGGGGCTGCTGGCCGCCGAAGTTGCCCAAGATGATGTCGAACTGCTCTGGAAGCTGATCGAGAGCAGTCCCGGGTTGGAAATCACTGTCAATCTTCAAGATCGGAATGTGGCCGCGGGAACGGTGGTGGTGCCGTTCAAGATTGACGATTACACCGCCTGGCGTCTGACGGAAGGCCTCGACGATATAGCCCTTACGCTGCGAAAACGGGACCAGATCGAAGTTTTCGAGTCAACTCGGCCGGCCTGGAAACCGCAGACGCTGCCAACTTCCTGACGGTTCGATTGGCCCCGAATTTCGGGCGCTACAGCGGTGTATTTCACGCGTTCGCCACCGACCAAGCGCGGCAACCGGATTCCTAAAAAGTTCGCCAGAACCGATTGAAATTGCGCGTGGCTCTTGGAAATCAGGCGCCTGAGGGTTTACCGTGTCCTCTAGTCGGTCCAACGTGGACCGCGAGCAGCGGAGGATTTTGCATGAACAAGGCAGAGCTCATTGATGTGCTCACAGATAAATTGGGCTCAGATCGACGGTCGGCAACCGCCGCCGTGGAGAATGTCGTCGACACTATTGTGCGGGCGGTGCACAAGGGTGACAGCGTGACCATTACCGGCTTCGGTGTCTTCGAACAGCGTCGTCGCGCGGCACGTGTAGCCCGTAACCCCCGCACCGGTGAGACGGTAAAGGTAAAGCCAACATCTGTGCCTGCGTTCCGGCCGGGCGCACAATTCAAAGCGGTTGTCTCTGGCGCGCAGCGCCTCCCAGCGGAAGGACCAGCAGTGAAGCGAGGTGTCGTGGCCGGCGGTGCCAAGAAGACCGCCAAGAAGTCGCCGGCGAAGAAGGCCGCCAAGAAGACCGTGAAGAAGGTTGCCAAGAAGGCTCCGGCCCGTAAGGCCGCTGCGAGGAAGGCACCGGCCCGTAAGGCCGCGACCAAGCGGGCGCCCGCCAAGAAAGCCGCGAAGAAGGCTGCCAAGAAGTCGCCGGCAAAGCGGGTCACCAAAAAAGCCGTGAGAAAGGCTCCCGCTCGTAAGGCTCCGGCCAAGAAGAGCGCTGCCAAGCGGTCTCCGGCCAAGAAGGCCACGGCCCGTCGCGGCCGTCGGTAAGCACTAACCGCTGAGCACAAAGATTCGCCGCGGGGCCGGCTCGATCGAGACGCCCGCGGCGAATCTTCGTGTCAGGTCACCACGTTGGTGGCCAGCGCACTACCGATGTGATCGGCGGCAACCAGACGACCGTCCGCCAGCGACAGCACCCACGTGCTTCCCTTGCGGTTGCGGGACTTGTCCGGCCGGATCCCGTCGCGTTCACACCACCAAGCGATCAGGTCTGGAATCACCTTGCCCTGCGTGCAGATCACCGGCGTGCGGTGTGACTCCGCAATCTGCAGAACTCGCCGTCGACCGCGTTTAGCATTCTCGGCATACGCTTCCTCGGTCAGCGTGGGCTCATTGCAGATCACCACACCCAGCTCCTCGGCCAGCGGCTCAACGGTTTGGTGGCATCGCACGCGATCGGCCGCGTGCACGTCGGTGGGACCAAAAGCACACAGCTGCCCGACGAGTGCCTCGGCTTGCCCACGGCCCTTCTTGTCCAGCGGTCGCATTTTGTCGTCACCGGAAAATCGAGACTTGCTGCCCGCGGTGCCGTGCCGAACCACCAATACAGTTTGGGTGTGCGCCGGCAATTTGGCGAACCGGCGCAAGACCTTTCGGTCGTGTGGGTAGGACACTTTCCCGATCGCGTCGGCGGTCGACAGCCAGATCAGATCATCGACTTCTCGGCCGGGAGCGAATTCTCCGCCCAGGCTGCGCGCCGCCCAGTAGCGAACCCGCTTGACGCCTTGGTCCACCGGGTAGCTCACGTTGTTCAGTCGGCGACCAAGTTGTGCGCGGTGACCGGTCTCCTCGAAAAGTTCTCGGACCGCGGTTACCGGTTCGGTTTCCCCGGGATCCATTTTGCCCTTGGGCAGCGACCAATCGTCGTAGCGGGGGCGATGAACGATGGCAACCTCGACCAACCCGCCGGGTCCGGGTCGCCAGAGCACCGCACCGGCGGCCCAAATGATTTTCTCGCTCACACTAAGTCATCCGACCCAGAGTCGGCACCGTAACGCTGGCAAGTCAATTCGCACCTTCGCGGCTGATGGACATCGTCGCAATGGTACAGGTGGCATCAGGAGCTCCGGTGCCGCTCCATCAGCGATACCTGGTGGTCGCGAACCGTGTGACCCGCTTGCGGTAACGCGGTCCACGCCCCTTCCGGTCCCAGTTCCCAGCAGCGCGTTGCGGGGTCCAGCGCCGACTCGAAGATGTCATTCAGCTGTGCTGTCAGTCGGGGATCTTTCACCTGAGCCAGCACTTCGACCCGCCGATCGAGGTTGCGGTGCATCATATCGGCGCTACCAATCCAGAATTCGTCGATGGCATCGAAATGGATGATCCGCGAGTGCTCCAGGAAACGTCCCAGAATGGAGCGCACGGAAATGTTTTCGGAGAAGCCCTCGACGCCGGGGCGCAGCGCACAAATTCCGCGTACTACCACCTGAACACGCACGCCGGCTTGCGACGCGCGATAGAGCGCATCGATGACCTGCTCGTCGACGAGCGCGTTCATCTTGAGCCGGATCCGCCCGCTGCCGGATTCGTGGTGAGCGGCAATTTCGCGCTCGACACGTTCGACGATGCCGGCGCGAATGCCATGCGGCGCAACCAAAAGGTTGCGGTAGTCCAGCTTGCGTGAATAGCCGGTCAGCGAGTTGAACAGGTCGGTCAGGTCGGCACCGATGTCGGGGTCGGCGGTCAACAGGCCGATGTCCTCATAGAGCCGCGCGGTCTTGCTGTTGTAGTTGCCCGTCCCGATGTGGCAGTAGCGACGGATCGCCGAGCCTTCACGACGTACCACCAGACAAGTCTTGCAATGCGTTTTCAAGCCCACGAGGCCGTATGCCACATGGACTCCCGCCTGCTCCAGTGCGCGTGCCCATGCGATGTTGGCCTGTTCGTCGAACCGCGCCTTGATCTCGACCAGTGCCACTACTTGCTTTCCGGCCGCCGCTGCTTCGATCAGCGCCCGAACGATCGGTGAGTCACCCGACGTGCGGTACAGCGTCTGTTTGATCGCCAGCACATTGGGATCGGCGGCAGCCTGCTCGATGAATCGTTGCACGCTTGTGGAGAACGAGTCGTAGGGGTGGTGTACCAACACGTCACCCTCGCGCAGTGTCGCGAAAATGCTCTTCGGCGTTTCCCGCTCGGCGAACGCCGGGTTAGTGGCAGGAACGAACGTCGGATCCTTCAGCGCCGGCCGGTCGACGTCGTAGATCTGCCATAGCGACGACAGATCAAGCAGCCCCGGCACTTGGACGACATCACCGGGATGCACGTCAAGTTCGCGCAGCAGCAGCTCCAACATGTGCTCGGTCATGTCGTCGGCCACCTCGAGGCGCACCGGCGACCCGAACCGTCGACGCGCCAATTCCCGCTCGAGGGCCTGCAACAGGTCCTCGTCGCGATCCTCTTCGACCTCGAAATCGGCGTTGCGGGTAATGCGGAACGCGTGATGCTCGACAATCTCCATACCCGGGAACAGCACCGGGAGGAAGGCCGCGATCAGCTCCTCGGTCGGCAGAAAGCGAACTTCTGCCCTTCCCTGGTCGTGTTGCCTGTCGTCGAGCTCGACGAAACGATCGACGTTGTCGGGCACCTTGACCCGGGCGAAGTGTTGACCGCCGTCCTCGGGCTGCCTGACCGTGACCGCCAAATTCAGGCTCAAGCCGCTGACGAAGGGAAATGGGTGAGCGGGATCGACCGCCAGCGGAGTCAGGACAGGAAACACCTGCTCGTTGAAATAGGTCGATAGCCGTTCGCGCTCAGCCTCGTCCACCTCGGCCCACGTGATGACGTGGATACCTTCCGCGGCCAACCCGGGCCGCACCGAGTCCAGGAAGACCTGTGCGTGCCGGCTGGCGATGTGTTGGGTCTGCTCGCCGATGCGACGCAGTTGCTCGCGCGGGGTTAGACCATCAGCGGAGCGCACGGACAGACCCATCTCGTCGCGCCGTTTCAGGCCGGCGACGCGAACCATGTAGAACTCGTCGAGGTTGGAGGCGAAGATCGCCAAGAACTTTGCCCGCTCCAGCAAGGGCAGCGAGGTGTCCGCGGCCAACGCCAGCACGCGCGCGTTAAAGTCCAGCCAGCTCAGTTCGCGGTTGAGGTAACGGTGCTCGGGAAGTTCGTCTTTGACCAACGCTGCCGTGGCAGCGGGCGGTGCGGCCGGTGCTGAGTCGTCAGGTCGCCACGCGGGCCCGTCCTGCCGGGCCTCCGCTGAGCTGGTAGCACCTGCTGCGGCGGCTTCCGTGGCTTCCCTGGCTTCGATATCGGTCACCCTTGCGATCATTCCCCATTATCGGGCGGTGCTGCTACCCACCAGTTGACGTCCATTCACCGTTGAGAAGCCGTTCACCCATCGTTACCGGCTGGCGGCAACGGCCCGGCCGGTCACCGGGCCCATCCCCAAACGGCGCGCGACTGCCAAGTCATCGGGTGTATCGATATCGCAGCGCAATCCGGGCCACGCCCCGGTGAGCTCGATCGCGCCCGAACGTCGATGTCGCGCGGAGGAATCCGGCCCAAACTGCGGGTCGAGCGGGACGCCGAAGGCGAGCAGCGCCGCGGTGCCCGTGCCGAGCCGGTCGGCGACGAAGCTGCGCTGGTGATGTCGTGCCGCAGCGATCGCCTCTGCGAGTTCCTGCGTCTGCAATGCCGGTAAATCCCCTTGCAGCACAACGATATTCGCTACCGATTGGGCCACCACCTGCTCGGCGGCGGCGATCGCATTGTTCAGCGGGTCGGGGTGACCTTCGGGCGTGGGATCGGACAGCACCTGAGCGCCGAGATCGGTTGCCGCGGCCGCAGCGGCGTCGTCGGGCGTGATGACGGTGATGTGTTGCACCGCCCCGACCCTCGCGGCGGCGGTCAGGGTGTCAACCAGCATGGCCAGCACTACCGTTTCCCGCGTCTGTGCGGAAAACACCGGCGCGAGCCTGGTCTTGGCGGCGGCTAGTCGCTTGACGGCGACGATCAAGCCGACATCGGGGCCGGTGTCGGCTTGGCTGCCGTTCATAGCGCCATCCTGCCAGTGCCTGCATTGTCGCTGGGCTACGGTGGAGCGCCTGAAGTTAGCGCATCGACGAGAGACGGAGACGAAGGCAGACGATGGCCAGCACGACAGCGGTGATGGGGGCCGGTGCATGGGGGACCGCGCTGGCCAAGATGCTGGCCGACGCGGGCGGCGAGGTCACGTTGTGGGCGCGGCGATCCGACCTCGCCGCGGAAATCAACGCCAGCCGGCACAACCCCGACTACTTACCCGGCATCAAATTGTCGGCGGGCATCCGGGCCACCGGGGATGCGGGCGAAGCGTTGAGCGGGGCGTCAACCGTGCTGCTGGCTGTGCCGGCGCAGACGATGCGGACGAATGTCGAACAGTGGAAGAGCCTGTTCGCCGATGGTGCGACCCTCGTCAGCGCCGCCAAGGGCATCGAGTTAGACACGCTGATGCGGATGAGCCAGGTCATCGCTGCGGTCACCCGCGTCGACGCGTCGCAGGTCGCGGTCATCTCCGGGCCCAACCTGGCCAGCGAGATCGCCGATGAGCAACCCGCTGCCACCGTCATTGCGTGCAGCGATTCCGGTCGCGCGGTGGCCGTACAGCGCATGCTCAACACCGGATACTTCCGGCCGTACACCAATCCCGACGTGATCGGCACTGAGATCGGCGGTGCCTGCAAGAACGTCATCGCGCTGGCCTGCGGAATGGCGGCGGGGGTTGGCCTGGGTGAAAACACCGCGGCGGCGATCATCACCCGCGGGCTGGCCGAGATCATGCGGTTCGGCATAGCGGTCGGCGCTAAAGGCACAACGTTGGCGGGTTTGGCCGGCGTCGGTGACCTGGTGGCCACCTGCACCTCGCCCCGCTCACGTAACCGTTCGTTCGGCGAATGCCTGGGGCGGGGCCAGACGATGGAGTCGGCGCTGCAGGCGCGCGGCGGCCACGTCGTCGAAGGGGTGACGTCGTGCGAGTCCGTGCTGGCATTGGCCTCGAGTTACGACGTCGAGATGCCCCTGACCGACGCGGTGCACCGGGTCTGTCACAAGGGGTTGTCAGTGGACCAGGCGGTGGCTTTGCTGTTGGGACGCAGTACCAAACCGGAATGAGCTGGTAACCAGCGCCACGGCGCCCAGGCGGTAGCCTCTCTAGGTTGTGAGTGCCCGTGACCGCATCCGCGTCGCCGTCGTGTTCGGCGGGCGCAGTAACGAGCACGCCATTTCCTGCGTCTCGGCGGGCAGCATTCTGCGCAACCTTGATCCGGAGCGGTTTGACGTGGTCGCGGTCGGCATCACCCCGGATGGCTCGTGGGTGCTGACCGACGGCGACCCGGACGCTCTGGCGATCACCAACCGTCAGCTGCCGGGGGTGAGCTCAGAATCGGGCACCGAACTGGCTCTGGCGGCAGATCCGCAGCGAGCCGGTGAGTTGGTGTCGCTGTCGCCCGGTGGGGCTGAAGTGTTGGCGTCCGTCGACGTGGTCTTTCCGGTGTTGCACGGACCCTACGGGGAGGACGGCACCATCCAGGGTCTGCTCGAACTGGCCGGCGTGCCCTACGTCGGCGCCGGGGTGTTGGCCAGCGCGGCGGGGATGGACAAAGAGTTCACCAAGAAATTGCTACTCGCCGAAGGACTTCCGATCGGCGCGCATGCGGTGCTGCGAGCATCGCAGTCGACACTGGAACCCGCGCAACGCGAAAGCCTCGGGCTGCCAGTATTTGTCAAGCCCGCGCGCGGCGGCTCGTCGATCGGCGTCAGCCGGGTCACCAGCTGGGAGGCGTTGCCCGCGGCCATTGCCCTGGCGCGCCAGCATGATCCGAAGGTGATCGTCGAGGCCGCCGTCGTCGGCCGTGAACTGGAATGCGGCGTGCTCGAATTCCCGGATGGCGCAGTGCAAGCCAGCACCGTCGGAGAGATCCGGGTGGCTGGGGTGCGCGGCCGCGAAGACTCCTTCTACGACTTCGCGACCAAATACCTCGACGACGCAGCCGAACTCGACGTTCCCGCCAAGATCGACGACGACGTGAGCGACGCGGTGCGTGAGTTGGCGATCCGCGCGTTCAAGGCAATCGATTGCCAAGGCCTGGCCCGGGTGGATTTTTTCCTCACCGACGACGGGCCAATAGTCAACGAGGTCAACACGATGCCGGGATTCACTACGATCTCGATGTATCCGCGGATGTGGGCCGCCAGCGGGGTCGAGTATTCGGCCTTGGTGGCGACCATGGTCGAAACGGCGCTCGCGCGCGGAACGGGTCTGCGCTGACGCTTGCCGCTGCCGGCTCCCCAGTGTGAAGTTGCGGCGTCGAGCGTGAATTGAGGGCGACAGAATCGCAATTTTCCCATCCAGGATTCACACTCGAATCCCAGGCTTCATACTCGATTGCCAGAGATGGTGTTAGCCGGCCGGCGTTGGGCTGATCGGGACCGCCGGCATGGTGTGGCCGATCAGTTCCGAAAGCTGCTGGATGGGCGTCGGGCCAGACCCCGGCGGCAGCGTGAGCGCTACATAGACCGGCCGGTCGACCGTGTACCAGGTAGAGCGGTCATCTTGGCGCACCTCAAACCACTGCACCTGGTCGACGACCTGGATCGGCGAACCGACCACGAAATCGGTCGGACGGTCGAGTCCGCATCGCAGCACCACCGGTTCGCTAGCGCTTGCCGCCCGCCAGCCGGCGGTGCCTGCAGGCACGGGCTGCACAATGGACGCGCGCTGATAGTCGCCGAGCCGCTGCGGCACTGCCGCCAGCAGCGTCCGGCAGGGTGGATCCTGCGCGTGCGGGGCGGGGACAGTTGCAATCGCCACCGGTTGTAGCGGCGGGTGGCGGGTAACCGCGATCGCCAACACGACGCCGATGGCGCCGACCGCCAGCACCAATGCGGCGATCAGCACCGTCCGCGACGGGCCCTCCGAGTCGGTCACTGGCTCACTTTCCGCTCTTGTTGTCGATCACGCTTACACTCCCGAAGTCAGCGGGCAAGAACCTACCGGAGGTGATGTGGGCAGCGGCGACTCCGATCCCACGCTGGGCGACGTCGGCGAATTCGGCGTGATCGAAGGGCTGATACGGGGCCGGCGCCAGCCGGGAGCGGTCGCTGTCGGACCGGGGGATGACGCGGCCGTGCTGCTGGCCGCCGACGGTCGCGTCGTGGTGTCCACCGACATGCTCGTCGAGAACCGGCACTTTCGGCTGGACTGGTCGACACCGCACGACGTCGGCCGTAAAGCCGTCGCGCAGAACGCTGCCGACATCGAGGCGATGGGCGCACGCGCCACCGCGTTCGTGGTCGGCTTCAGCGCACCGCCCGAAACGCCGACCGCACAGGTCAGCGCGCTGGCCGACGGAATGTGGGACGAGGCCGGCCGGATTGGCGCCGGCATCGTCGGCGGAGATCTGGTCAGCAGCCCGCAGTGGGTGGTGTCGATCACCGTGCTCGGCGATCTGGATGGCCGAGCGCCGGTGCTGCGGTCCGGGGCGCGACCCGGCTCGCGGATCGCCGTCGCGGGCCAGCTCGGGCACTCTGCTGCCGGATATGCACTGTGGCACAACGGTATTGATGGATTCGACGACTTGCGGCATCGCCATCTCATCCCGCAGCCGCCCTATGGGCAGGGCCGGGCAGCTGCCGACGCCGGTGCTCAGGCGATGATCGACATTTCCGACGGTCTGATCGGCGACTTGCGGCATCTGGCCCAGGCGTCCGGCGTCACCGTCGACCTGAGCACCGAGGCCCTGCGCGCCGATCGCGAAGCACTACTGGGTGCCGCCGAGGCGGTCGGCGTCGACGCGTGGACGTGGGTGCTCGGCGGGGGAGAGGACCATGCTCTGGTCGCCGCGTTCGCGGGCCCGGCCCCGGCCGGGTGGCGGGTGATCGGGCGGGTGCTCGACGGGCCGGCTCGGGTGCTCGTC
>NZ_JBATXN010000501.1:0-2350 GCF_049673265.1 Mycobacterium sp.
CCGGGTAGTCGGGGATGCCGACGACAGTCACCTTGGCCTCGCTGCGGTCGTGGGCGACGCCGGTCAGGATGGGCTCTTCCATGGGTATGTCCTTGATTGATCCGGTGACGACGGTGCCCGGCTTGTCCGAGTACGACGAGCGCACATGCACCGGGATGTTGTAGCGACGGGCGTATTCCACGCAGCGAAGCATCAGCACCTTCGCCCCGCAGGCCGCCATCTCGAGCATCTCCTCGAAGGTGACCGTGTCCAGCCGGCGGGCGTTGGGGACGATCCGGGGATCGGCACTGAAGATCCCGTCCACGTCGGTGTAGATCTCGCACACGTCGGCGTGTAGCGCCGCGGCCAGAGCGACCGCAGTGGTGTCCGAGCCGCCGCGGCCCAGCGTGGTGACGTCGCGGGTGTCCTGGCTGACTCCCTGGAACCCGGCCACCAACACGATCCGGCCCTCGTCCAGGGCTGCCTGCAGCCGGGTCGGGGTGACGTCGATGATCTTGGCCTTGCCGTGGGCGCCGGTCGTGATGACCCCGGCCTGCGAGCCGGTGAACGAACGGGCCTGCGCGCCCAGCGACTCAATGGCCATCGCGACCAGCGCGTTGGAGATCCGCTCGCCGGCGGTCAGCAGCATGTCCAGTTCGCGCGCCGGCGGGGCCGGGCACACCTGCTGGGCAAGATCCAGCAGGTTGTCGGTGGTGTCGCCCATCGCCGAAACGACCACGACGACATCGTTGCCTTGCTTTTTGGCCTCGACGATGCGTTCGGCGACGCGGCGGATCCGTCCGGCGTCTGCCACCGAAGATCCGCCGTACTTTTGCACGACGAGCGCCACTTAGTTCCTTTCCAGGCCCTGGGGAGTCCCTCAGCGTCGCGAGGTTTGGGTCGAAAACAGAATACGTGGATTGACCGGGCGACGATTACCGCCGGTGTTTGATATCCATAGCAGCAGGCATCGGCTGAGGAAGGGTCAGAAATGAGCAGTCGCGGTGGCCAGTGAGCCAGCCAAAGTGTTGTGGGGTAGCGAACCAGACGAACATGACTATCCGGCAGCTGCGGACTACCTCGCGCTGCTCGCCACGCCCGGGCAGGTCAGCGAGATTGTCGGGGAGCTGAAGAAGGCCCCGATCGTGTACAAGAAGGCCAAGGACCTGCTGCGCGCGTCACGGCTGGCGCTGCTGCCGCCGGAGAACCCACATGTGCGCTCCGATCTCGAGAAAATCAAGAAGGGCAAGCAGCTGTCGCCGGTCCTGCTGGTCCGCGGGGACCTGGTCAGCGATGTGGCGTTGCAGATTGCCGACGGTTATCACCGGGTGTGCGCCAGCTACCACACCGACGAGAACACCGATATCCCCGTCAAGATCGTCCCGGCCGGGGACTAGCGGCCTGGGGTTTTGGGCAACCCCGCGGGCGCGGTAAAGTAGCCAACGTGCAGCGGGTGCTCCTTCTCGGACGCCGCGACGGGGCCTGATCGAGGCCGGCTTCCCGTCGCGGGTGTTCGCGATGCGCCGGTCGCCGCCACTTAGGCGCCCCCTTCTCATTCCCCGGAGCAAACCGTGACTAGCTTTTCTCAACCGTCGGGCGACTCCCCTGACGCATTCAAATCCGTTCGAACCATCACCAAACCCGTCGGTCAACCCAACGCGGGCCAACCGGCGTGGAACACCCAGCGTGGGTCATCGATGCCGATCGGCCGGTACCGGCCATTCGCCGAGGAAGTCGAGCCCGTCGCGCTGGCCGACCGGACCTGGCCCGACAATGTGACCACCCGCGCGCCGCTGTGGTGTGCGGTCGACCTGCGTGACGGCAACCAGGCGCTGATCGACCCGATGAGCCCGGCGCGCAAGCGCCGGATGTTCGACCTGCTGGTCCGCATGGGCTACAAGGAGATCGAGGTCGGGTTTCCGTCGGCCAGCCAGACCGACTTCGACTTCGTCCGCGAGATCATCACCGAGGGTGCGGTGCCTGACGACGTCACCATCCAGGTGCTGACCCAGTGCCGTCCGGAGCTGATCGAACGCACCTTCCAAGCGTGCGAGGGAGCGCACCGCGCCATCGTGCACTTCTACAACTCGACGTCGATCCTGCAGCGCCGGGTGGTTTTCCGCGCCGACCGGGCCGCGGTCCAGGCCATCGCGACCAACGGCGCGCGCAAGTGCGTGGAGGAGGCCGCGAGGTATCCGGGCACACAGTGGCGCTTCGAGTACTCGCCGGAGTCCTACACGGGCACTGAGCTCGAATACGCCAAGCAGGTCTGCGACGCCGTCGGCGAGATCATCGCGCCCACACCGGATAACCCGATCATCTTCAACCTGCCCGCCACGGTGGAGATGGCCACGCCGAACGTCTACGCCGA
>NZ_JBATXN010000502.1:0-2958 GCF_049673265.1 Mycobacterium sp.
GATATGAACGTCCACATCGACCCGGAATGGGGCCCGCCGAGCGGATCGCACGATGCGCTGACGGTGGCGTCAGATCAAGGCGCCGGACCGTTGGGCTTCGCCGGCACAGTGGTCAAGCAGACGGTCAGCGAAGCGGCGGGGTTGACGACATTAGCCGACGATCAGTTCGGCGGCAGTCCCACGATGCCGATGGTGCCGAGGAGCTGGAACGCCGACTAGGTCGGTGAAGCGCAAGAGGCTGAGCTCCGAGCAGTTTCGGCCTGTGGGCTCCCTGGCGATCAGGACCGCGCTACAGGCCGAAATCGCGCTGTTGGAATTCCTAAACCCACAGCCATGTGGTACTACTGTTAATGAAAATCATGTTCACCTGGGTCTGGAGTGGTCGTCATGGCGTTGCGCGTCGTTCCCGAAGGTCTTGAGGCTGCCAGTGCGAGCATCGAGGCGCTGACGGCACGGCTGGCGGCTGCGCATGCCGGCGCGGCCCCGCTGATCACGGCGGTGGTGCCGCCCGCCGCGGACCCGGTATCGCTGCAGAGTGCCGCCGGTTTCAGCGTCCACGGGTGCGCGCATGCGGCGGTGGCCGCTCAAGGTGTCGAGGAGCTCGGTCGCTCCGGCGTCGGGGTGGGCGAGTCGGGCGCAAGCTATGCGGCAGGCGATGCCGCGGCGGCCGCGTCGTATCACGGCGCCTGGGGCTGACGGATGACTGCACCGATCTGGATGGCTGCGCCGCCAGAGGTGCATTCGGCGTTGCTGAGCAGCGGTCCGGGGCCAGGGTCGTTATTGGCGGCGGCGCAATCGTGGAACTCGTTGAGTGCCGAATACTCCTCAGTGGCGAAGGAAATCAGTGCGGTGTTGGCGCAGGTGCAGGCAGGCGCGTGGCAAGGGCCGAGCGCTGAGTCGTTCGTCGCGGCGTACGTGCCCTACCTGGCGTGGCTGACGCAGGCCAGCACGGATAGTGCGTCGGCGGCCGCCCAACATGAGACAGTGGCCGCGGCCTACACCGCCGCACTGGCGGCGATGCCGACGATGCCTGAGCTGGCGACCAACCACGCGGTTCACGGGGTGTTGGTGGCAACGAATTTCTTTGGCATCAACACGATTCCGATTGCGCTCAACGAGGCCGACTATGTCCGGATGTGGGTTCAGGCCGCCACGATCATGGGCACCTACCAAACGGTCGCCGGCACGGCGGTGGCGGCGGCGCCCCCGACGTCCGCTGCACCGACGATCCAGAAAACCGACACGCAAACTGCGGCGTCCTCGTCGGCCGACTCGTCCAGCGACAATCCGCTGGGTCTTCCGCAGTGGCTGGTGCAGGATCTGCAAAACCTCGGTATCGGAAATAGCCAACTTGCACACGACCCGACGATCGACAACGCGTTCGACAACGCCATCGCGAACTTCCTGCAGAACTTCGGCTATAACTGGGACCCCGCCGCGGGGACCCTCAACGGAGCCACCTACGACACCTATACCAACCCCGGCCAAGCCGCGTTCTGGGTCGCGCGGGCCCTCGAACTGACCGAGGATTTCCAGCAATTCGGCCAAGAGTTGCTCACCAATCCGGTCGGCGCGTTTCAGTACCTGATCAGCCTCGAGCTGTACGACTGGCCCTTGCACGTCGCAGAAATCGGTACCTGGCTGGGCCAGAACCCGGCGTTATTCGCCGCGTTGGCGAGCCCGGCGATCGCCCCCGCCGGCGCAGGCTTGGCGGGATTGGCGGGCCTGGCTGGCATCCAGCCCGCGACCACGCTGCCGGCGCTGGCACCGGCTGTGGCTGCGCCTCCTGTGTTACCGGTTGCCGGGATGGCCCCAAATGTCCTCGGGTCGGTGGTCACGCCCGGGGCGGCGCCCGCCCCGTCTGTCGCGCCCACAACCGGCACGGTGGCCAGCCCGGCGCCACCGCCACCGCCGCCAGCGGCCGGTGGAGCGGGGTTTATGCCGCCGTATGTGATCGGGCCGCCCGGTATTGGGGTGGGTTCGGCGATGAGTGCCAGCGCTCGCTCCAGCGCCAAGAGCAAGACGCCGGAAGCGGAGACCGCCGTCGCGGCCGCCGCGGCGGCGGCGAAAAAGCAAGCTCGGGCGCGACGGCGTCGACGCGCACAACAGCGCGATCGCGCCGACGAGTTCGCGGATATGAATATCGATGTTGATCCCGACTGGGGTGTCGCGTCGACGACGGCCTCCGGCCAAAGTGCGGGAAACCTGGGTTTCGCCGGGACGGTGTCAAAGGACAGAACGCCGGCGGCGGGTTTGGCTACGCTTTCCGGTGATGCGTTCGGTGACGGTCCGCGGATGCCGATGCTGCCGGGCAGTTGGGACCCGGAGACGTCGGAGGCAGAAGATCGCAGCTGAGTGTTCTTGTGTGACAACGGTAGTCGACTAAGGAAAGGATTTGAGTTATGAGTATGTTGGATGCTCATATTCCGCAGTTGGTGGCGTCGCAGTCGGCGTTTGGGGCCAAGGCGGGGTTGATGCGCTCGACGATTGGTCAGGCCGAGCAGGAGGCGATGTCGGCGCAGGCGTTTCATGCCGGTGAGTCCGCGGCGGCGTTTCAGGCCGCTCATGCCCGGTTTGTGGCGGCGGCAGCCAAGATCAACAGCTTGCTGGATATCGCGCAGGCCAACCTTGGCGATGCGGCGGGGACGTATGTGGCCGCTGATTCGGCTGCGGCCGGCAGCTACCCGGGCTTTTAGACGCTGATTCGGCTTCGACGAAAGGGTTTGTGATGTCACAGATCATGTACAACTATCCGGCGATGCTGGCGCATGCGGCGGATATGGCCGGGTATGCGGGCACGTTGCAGGGGTTGGGTGCCGATATCGCCAGTGAGCAGGCGGCGTTGTCGGCGGGTTGGCAGGGCGATACCGGGATGAGTTATCAGGCCTGGCAGGCCCAGTGGAATCAGGCCATGGAGCAGTTGGTGCTGGCGTATCGCGCGATGGCCGGCACGCATGA
>NZ_JBATXN010000503.1:0-2453 GCF_049673265.1 Mycobacterium sp.
CGCCACCCTGAATAGGCTTGCCAGACTTGGCAGTCAACCGCTGACTGCGCCACAGGGCGACGGGGGCAGGCGGCGTGCCTGCGTCCGTAATCCCGACGGCGTCTATGTCGAAATCATGGAGGACGACCCGCTGCCGCAATTCGACCGGCACGGGCGCATCGATTGCTCGGCCGCGATCCGTTCGGTGACGGCGTCGGTTTCCCAGTTAGCCGATGCGGCAGCATTTTTCGAAGAAGGTATCGGCCTCAAGGCCAGCGCCGTGGCCCTTCATGCACCCGAGCACGAGGCGTTGTGGGGCCTCGCAGGCGCCACCACAGAAAGCCGACTATTCGATGGCGGCGAGGTGCTGATCGAGGTCGTGCATTACCTCGAGCCCGCCGGGAAGCCGCGGCCCGACGACTACCGCGTATCAGATCAGGGCATTCTCAACATCGCGTTCGGTGCGCGCCGCAAGCCGGACTTCGACGCAGTGTATCGGCGTGCCGAAGCGTTTGGTGCCAAGTCCAATTGCCGACCCGTTCACCTACCCGGCGCCGGCTCCGTGGTGTACATCAATGACCCGCATGGCTTTTCCGTTGAAATCCTCCGAACGAAAACTGGACTGGCCGACCGTATCTTCGGATTCGAGCCACGACCATTGCACAAGCGCCCGGATCCGGATACGCGCCGGATCCAACACCGGATCAAGATCAACGCGCCGGCCGCCAAAGTGTGGGACGCAATCACCGATCAAGACACCATGGCCCGGTGGATCGGGTTCGACCCGGTTACGGTGCGCAAGGAAGGCTGGACACAGCGCCACGGCGCCGGGTCCGAACGCCTGATGCAAGGCCCGCGCGGAGTCGGCCAGGTCGCGGAGCAAGTCGTTGCCACTGTCCCGCAGCAAAGCCTGCGCTACCGCGTCATTGAAGGGTCACCGCTGACCTGTCACCAAGGCGAGATCACGCTGAAGGAATCCGACGTGCAGACCGAGTTGGTTTGGTCCATCCGCTTTCGGCCCAGGGTCGCCGGTACCGGCGCGCTTCTGCAGAAGGTATTGAAGGCCAAGCTGCGAACCATGCTCGACGGACATCTCAAGCCCTACATCGAAAACTCCACGGCTGCTGGTGTTTTCACGACACCCGACTCGGCGAACACCGAAACGACTGTCAGATGAACGCGAATCTACCCGGTCCCCACCATGTCGGCGTGTTGATCATCGGGGCCGGCTTCTCCGGGCTCGGCGCCGCGATCACCCTCCAAAAGGACGGGTACACCAACTTTCTCGTGCTCGAGCGGGGAAACAATGTCGGCGGCACCTGGCGAGTGAACACCTATCCCGGCGCGGCCTGCGATGTGCCGTCACACCTGTACTCCTACTCGTTCGCGCCGAACCGCAAGTGGACCCGTTCGTACTCGAAACAGCCCGAAATCGAGGCCTACATCCGGCAGGTTGCCCGAGAGCACCAGGTGCTCGACAGACACCGGTTCGGCTGCGAGGTTCACGAGGTGCGCTGGAACGCTCAGGAGGCGCGGTGGCACGTGAGCACGTCGCAGGGAAGCTTCACAGCGAATTTCGTGGTTTCGGCCGTGGGTCCGCTGACCGAGCCGGCATTGCCGGACATTGAGGGTCTCGAGGAGTTTGAAGGCGAGATGTTCCACTCCGCCCGGTGGAACCACGACGTCGACCTGACCGGCAAACGCGTTGCGGTCATCGGCACCGGGGCCTCGGCCATCCAGATCATCCCCGAACTGGCAAAGACCGTGCGGCAGCTGGACGTGTATCAGCGCACCGCGCCATGGGTCCTTCCCCGTTTCGACCGTGACTACACGATCGCCGAACGCCTTGCCTTCGCGCACGTTCCGGGCTATCAGCGGTTGATCCGAATCGCCATGTACTGGAGTAAGGAACTCGTCGGTTTCGCCTTGACCTATGCACCCAAAATGCTTGTGCCGGTACAGAAACTAGCCAAGCGCCATATCGAGCGCGCGACCGCCGATACCCGGCTGCGCGCCAAAGTCACCCCCCGCTGGGAGATCGGCTGCAAGCGCATTCTGATGTCGAACACCTACTACCCGGCACTGGCACAACCCCACGTCGATGTGGTCACCGATGGCATCGCCGGGGTGCGGCCCAACGCCATCGTCGCCACCGATGGCAGCGTGCGTGAGGTCGACGCCATCGTCGTTGCCACGGGCTTTCACGTCACCGACTCACCAACCAACGACCGCATCATCGGCCGCGGCGGTCACAGCCTCGCCGGCACCTGGCAACGGGCGGGCACGAAGGCGTACAAGGGGTCGACCGTGCACGGTTTCCCTAACCTGTTAGTCAGGACCGGGCCCGGGACGGGGTCTGGTCACACGTCGGCCGTCTTCATGATCGAGTCGCAGCTGAATTATCTGCGGGATCTGATCCGCACGACGACCGCACGGGGCATCGTGACCGTCGAGGTCCGCAAGGACGTGCAACG
>NZ_JBATXN010000504.1:0-9714 GCF_049673265.1 Mycobacterium sp.
CATATCTACCGACGGTCAGCCCGGGACAGCGCTACGAATTTCGGGTGTACGGGCCGTTCGAGCCGTCGGCCGGTCATCGTTGTGACCCCAGCAAGCTGTTGCTCGACCCGTACGGGAAATCGTTCGAGGGCGAGTTCACGTTCGACCAGGCGCTGTTCTCCTACGACCTGGCCGCCGCAGCCGAGGACCCCGCCGCGACCGGCGCTCCCCCGCATGTCGATTCGCTCGGCCACACGATGACCAGCGTCGTCATCAATCCGTTCTTCGACTGGGCTACCGACCGTGCGCCGCGCACGCCGTATCACGAGACGGTCATCTACGAGGCACATGTCAAGGGGATGACCGAGACCCATCCAGGTGTCCCCGAAGCCCTTCGCGGCACCTACGCCGGTCTGGCGCATCCGGCGATCATCGATCACCTCAAGTCGCTGAATGTCACCGCGATCGAACTGATGCCGGTGCATCAGTTCCTGCACGACCACCGGCTGCTGGAGTTGGGACTGCGGAATTACTGGGGCTACAACACTTTTGGGTTCTTCGCCCCGCACAGCCGGTATGCCGCGAACCCGCGCGGCGGTGGTGCGGTGCCCGAGTTCAAATCCATGGTCCGCGCGTTTCATGAGCAAGGCATCGAGGTCATCCTCGACGTGGTGTACAACCACACCGCCGAAGGCAATCACCTCGGCCCGACGATCAACTTCCGCGGCATCGACAACGCCGCCTACTACCGGCTGGTCGATGAAGACTTGCGGTTCTACAAGGATTTCACCGGCACGGGCAACAGCCTCAACGCCCGCCATCCGCACACCTTGCAGCTGATCATGGACTCGCTGCGGTACTGGGTGACCGAGATGCATGTCGACGGCTTCCGATTCGACCTCGCGTCCACGTTGGCCCGCGAGTTTTACGACGTCGACCGGCTGAGCGCGTTTTTCGACCTGGTGCAGCAGGATCCGGTGGTCAGCCAGGTCAAGCTGATCGCCGAGCCGTGGGACGTCGGCGAAGGCGGGTACCAGGTCGGCAACTTCCCGGGTTTGTGGACCGAGTGGAATGGGAAGTATCGCGATACTGTGCGTGACTATTGGCGGGGCGAACCCGCGACCCTTGGCGAATTCGCGTCCCGGCTCACCGGGTCGTCAGACCTCTATGAGGCGACCGGCCGGCGGCCCAGCGCCAGCATCAACTTCGTTACCGCCCACGACGGCTTCACCCTCAACGATCTGGTGTCCTACAACGACAAGCACAACGAGGCCAACGGTGAAGACAACCAGGACGGCGAAAGCTACAACCGGTCCTGGAACTGCGGAGTCGAGGGTCCAACCGACGACCCGGAAATCCTGGACCTGCGTCGCAAACAGATGCGCAACATCATGGCCACGCTGATGCTGTCCCAGGGAACTCCGATGATCGCGCACGGCGACGAGATGGGACGCACCCAGCACGGCAACAACAACGTCTACTGCCAGGACTCCGAGCTGTCCTGGATGGACTGGTCGCTGGTCGACAAGAACAGCGACCAGCTGGCGTTCACACGTAAGGTGGCCGCCCTGCGCAAAGACCATCCGGTGTTTCGTCGCCGCCGGTTCTTTGAGGGACGTCCCATCCGCAGCGCCGACCAGGTGCGCGACATCGCCTGGCTGACGCCCGCCGGCGACGAGATGACCTCGGAAGATTGGGAACGCGACTTCGGCAAGTGCATCGCGGTGTTCCTCAACGGCGACGCCCTGCATGAGCCCGACGCCCGCGGCGAGCGAGTGGTCGACGATTCATTTCTGCTGTGCTTCAACGCCCACGACCATGTCGTGGATTTCGTCATACCCCGTGACGAATACGCCAAAGAGTGGACAGCGGAACTCGACACCACCGATTCCACCGGTGAGGTGAAGCTGGTCGTGCACGACGGCGACGAAGTCTCGCTGCCCGGCCGAGCGCTGCTCGTGTTCCGTAAGACTCAGTGACGCATGGCATTTCCCGTACTGTCCACCTACCGGTTGCAGCTGCGGGGTGAGTCGAGCGGGTTCGGGTTCACCTTCGCCGACGCCGAAAACCTGCTCGACTATCTCGCCGAGCTCGGGGTGTCGCACCTGTACCTGTCGCCGATCCTGACGCCGGTGGCTGGGTCGCCGCACGGCTACGACGTCACCGACCCGACGACGGTGTCGGACGAGCTCGGCGGCCCGGAGGGACTGGCGCGCCTGTCGGCGGCGGCCCGGGCGCGCGGCATGGGACTGGTGGTCGACATCGTCCCCAACCATGTCGGGGTCGACAAGCCGGAGCAGAACCCGTGGTGGTGGGATGTGCTGTGGCACGGCCGGTCGTCGACCTACGCACCGTATTTCGATATTGACTGGGACCTGGCCGACGGCCGAATAGTGTTGCCGGTGTTGGGTTCTGACGACGACATCGCCGATTTGACCGTCGACGGTGATCTTTTGCGGTTGGGTGATCTGGCGTTCCCGATCGCGCCGGGCACTGGTGAGGGCACTGGCGCCGAGGTGCACGACCGCCAGCACTACCAGCTGGTCGGGTGGAAGCGCGGAGTGTGCGGCTATCGGCGGTTTTTTTCGATCACCTCACTGGCCGGCCTGCGCCAGGAAGACCGGTCGGTGTTCGATGCCAGCCACGCCGAAGTGGCCCGCTGGTTCGCCGAAGGGCTGGTCGACGGAGTGCGCATCGATCACCCTGACGGCCTGTCGGATCCGGCCGGATATCTGACTTGGATGCGAGAGCTGGTGGGCCAGGACGCCTACATCGTGATCGAGAAAATCCTCGCTGTCGACGAGGCGCTGGAGCCGACGCTACCGATAGCCGGCACAACGGGTTACGACACGCTTCGGGAGGTCGGCGGGATTTTCGTCGACCCGAACGGCGCGCCGGCGTTGACGGCGTTGCTCGAATCCGCGGGTGTCGACTACCAAGACATGCCGGCCATGCTCGCCGACCTCAAGTCCGCAACGGCAACCGAGACGCTGGCCAGCGAGCTTGGCAGGCTGCGGCGGTGCATCGTCGCGGCGGCCGGCGCCGACCATCCCCGACTACCCGCGGCGGTGGCCGCACTGCTCACACACATCGACGTCTATCGCAGCGATTACCGCTGCTTGGCGGCAATCCTGCCCGCAGCACTGGCGGCAACCCAGTCTGCTGCACCGGATTTAGACGTTCCGCTGCAGCTGATCGCGAGCGCGTTGGCCGACGGCGGTGAGCCGGCGACGCGGCTGCAACAGCTGTGTGGCGCGGTGACCGCCAAGGCCGTCGAGGATTGCCTGTTCTACCGCGACGCCCGGCTGGTCTCGCTGAACGAAGTTGGCGGCGAGCCACATCGGTTCGGCGTCGGTGCCGCGGAATTCCACCACCGCGCCGCGGCCCGCGACCGACTCTGGCCGCACGCCATGACGACGTTGTCGACCCATGACACCAAACGCGGCGAAGACGTCCGAGCCCGCATCGGTGTGCTGTCGCAGGTGCCGTCGCTGTGGGGCGAATTCGTCGCCCGCTGGGAAACTGCAACCCCCGCCCCCGACCCCGCGACCGGGTTATTTCTGTGGCAGAACATCTTCGGTGTCTGGCCGGCCAGCGGCGAGGTTACCGACGAAGTGCGTCAGCGGCTACATGCCTACGGCGAGAAGGCGATACGAGAAGCCGCCTGGCATACCTCCTGGCAAGACCCGGACGCCGAATTTGAGAGTGCTGTGCACGCCTGGGTGGACGCTGTGCTCGACGGCCCGGTGGCCCGCGAGCTGACCAGCTTGGTGGTGCGACTGCAGCCGCACGCCGAGAACGACGCGCTGGCCCAAAAGCTGCTCTCGCTGACCGTGCCCGGTGTCCCCGACATCTATCAGGGCACCGAGCTGTGGGACGACAGCCTGGTCGACCCGGATAATCGACGCGCGGTCGACTACGGGGCGCGGCGTCAGGCTCTGAAGTCATTGCAGCATCCGAAACTTCGGGTCATCAACGCAGCCTTGCAGTTGCGCCGCGGCCGTCCCGACACCTTTCTGGGCGGCGGCTACTACCCGGTGCTTGCCACGGGGACCGCCGCCGATCATGTGGTGGCGTTTCTGCGCGGTGGCGACGTGCTTGTCGCGGTCACCCGCTGGACGGTGCACCTCGAACAATCCGGCTGGGGCGACACTGTGGTAGCGATCCCGGAGGGTGTGTGGACCAACGCGCTGACCGGGGCGGTGGTCACTGGAGCCGCAGCGGCCGCCGAGTTGTTTGCCGAATTGCCGGTGGCGCTGCTGGAGCGCACATGATGGCGCAATTCGCCGTTTGGGCGCCCAAACCGGGCCAGGTGCGCGTCGAGGTCGACGGTGAGATACATCCGATGACACGCGGTCCGGACGGCTGGTGGCGCACCACTATCGACACGACAGCAACAAGCCGCTACGGATATCTCCTCGACGACGATCCGACGGTGCTGCCCGACCCGCGATCGCCCCGCCAAC
Organism: Mycobacterium sp.; assembly: GCF_049673265.1. Lineage (GTDB taxonomy): Bacteria > Actinomycetota > Actinomycetes > Mycobacteriales > Mycobacteriaceae > Mycobacterium. The sequence goes on from NZ_JBATXN010000504.1 coordinate 4,446, forward strand.
CCGACGGCGTGCACGGCCGCTCGCAGTTGTGGGCACCGCCAAACGGGGCGTGGACGGACAGCGGCTGGGCCGGCCGGTCGGTGCAGGGTGCGGTGATCTACGAACTGCACATCGGCACCTTCACGCCCGAGGGCACCTTCGACTCTGCGATCGAAAAGCTGGACTATCTGGTCGATCTCGGCGTTGATTTCGTCGAGCTGATGCCGGTCAACGCATTCTCCGGCACGCATGGCTGGGGATACGACGGAGTGCTGTGGTTTGCCGTACACGAACCCTATGGCGGGCCCGACGGATTGATCCGGTTCGTCGACGCCTGCCATTCTCGCGGGTTGGGCGTGCTGATCGACGCGGTGTTCAACCATCTCGGCCCGTCCGGCAACTACCTGCCACGATTCGGCCCGTACTTGTCGTCGGCGAGTAATCCGTGGGGGGAAGGCATCAACATCGCCGATGCCGACTCTGACGAAGTGCGCCGCTACATCATCGACTGCGCGCTGCGCTGGATGCGTGATTTTCACGCCGACGGTCTGCGACTGGACGCCGTACATGCTTTGGTGGACACCACCGCGATCCCTCTCCTGGAAGAAATGTCCGCCGAAACCGATGCGCTGGCCGAGCAACTGGGCCGGCCGTTGTCGTTGGTCGCCGAGAGCGACCTGAACGACCCGCGGATGATCACACCCCGTCACAGCGGCGGGTACGGGATGACCGCGCAGTGGGACGACGACATTCACCACGCCATCCACACCGCGGTGTCCGGGGAGCGCCAGGGCTACTACGCCGACTTCGGATCGTTGGCGACGCTGGCAAAGACGTTGCGCAACGGCTTCTTCCACGCAGGCACATATTCGTCGTTTCGACGACGACGCCACGGACGACCATTGGACACCACTGAGAACTCGGGCGTCCCCGCCACCCGGCTGCTGGCTTACACCTGCACCCACGACCAAGTCGGCAATCGCGCGCTCGGAGACCGCCCGTCACAGAACCTCAGCTACGGCCAGTTGGCGGTCAAAGCCGCGCTGGTGCTCGGGTCCCCCTACACGGCAATGCTTTTCATGGGAGAGGAATGGGGAGCGTCGACTCCATTTCAATTCTTCAGCTCCCATCCAGAGCCCGATCTGGCGCGCGCCACCGCCGAGGGTCGCAGGAAGGAGTTCGCCGATCACGGGTGGGACGCCGACGAGATTCCTGACCCGCAGGACCCGCAGACCTTCCAGCGCTCGAAGCTGGAGTGGGATGAGGTTGACACCGGTGAACATGCCCGGCTGCGCCAGGTCTACCAGGACCTGATCACGTTGCGGCGCAATGAAACTGATCTGGCCGACCCCTGGTTAGACCACCTGGTCATCGACTACGACGAGGCCCGGCGCTGGATCGTGATGCACCGGGGCCAGTTGGCGATTGCCTGCAATCTAGGCGGCGAGACGGTGGGCGTTCCGGTGACTGGCGACGTGGTGTTGTGCTCCGCTACCCCCAACATCGCCGCGACGACCGCCGAGCTGCAGCCATATTCGTTCGCGATCCTGCGGTTTGTGGATAACTGACTACCCGCGGAGCCGCGCGCGGAAGATGATGCGCGGATGAGTCATCACGAGCTATTGCCGATTCCACCGATTGAGACCGCCAACGATCCCGTTCACTGCGCAGCCGATCTGCGCCAACGGTGGCGCGCGCTGATGGGGCCGTTAGGATTTGAGAAGCGGCTGTTGTGGTTCGGTCTGATCGGGCCGGATCGATGCTTCACCAAAAAGCTCTGCCAGGTACCGATTCGTCCGCGGCCGCAGGGCCCCATCTTGTGGAACCTGATGTCGTCCCTGCGCACGCTGCTTGACGATCTGGGACCGGGAACCACGGTGGCCATGCTGCTGACCGGGCCAGGGCGTGGGCCGGTTTCATCTGCCGACCGCATGTGGTCGAAAACGCTGATTGACGTGGCCGAAAGGTTTGCTGTTCCGTTGGAACCGATCTTCCGCGCCAACGACGACTCGGTTCTGCAAGTCGAGGTCGCGGCGGCGTGATCGCTGTCGACGTTATACCGGGCACTAGCGCGACCACATGGCGCCCGGCGGCCACATGTGAGCCCAGCGCCGAGATCGACGTTATGCAGACCCCTTCTCGAACTTTTGCTGCATAACGTCGATCTCGGCGAAGACGTCTACAGCAGGTAGCGGTAGGCCGCCGAACCGGGCTGGATTGTTTCGATTTGCATGTCCGTGGCCCGCATCCGTTGCAATAGGCCGTCGTAGTCCGCAGCCGAGCCGAGCTCGATACCCACCAGCGCCTCACCGGTCTCCCGGTTGTTGCGCTTGACGTACTCGAACAGCGTGATGTCGTCGTTGGGTCCCAACACCTCGTCCAGGAACCGACGCAGCGTACCGGGCTCCTGCGGGAAGTCGACCAGAAAGTAGTGCTTGAGACCCAGATGAACCAGCGAGCGCTCCAGCACTTCGCCGTACCGTGACACGTCGTTGTTGCCGCCGGAGACCAGGCACACGACGAGGCTGTCCGGCTCGACGTCAGCTTCCAGCAGACCCGCGACCGACAGCGCGCCTGCCGGCTCGGCCACGATGCCCTCGTTTTGGTACAGGTCCAGCATGGCGGTGCATACCGCCCCCTCGTCGACGGTGGTGATCGACACCATGTCGCCCGCAGCGGCCAGCGCGGCGTACGTCAGCGTTCCTGCCCGCCTGACCGCCGCGCCGTCGACGAACTGGTCAACGTGGTCCAGGGTCACTGGCTCGCCGGCGGCCAGCGCGGCCATCATCGCCGCGGCGCCGGCAGGTTCGACACCCAGCACCGCGGTGTTGTTCGTCCGCTCGGCGAGGTAGGTGGTGATGCCGGCAACGCAGCCACCGCCGCCCACCGGGACCACAACCAGATCCGGCTCCGCGTCGAGCTGATCCAGCAGCTCCACGGCGATGGTCCCCTGCCCTGCCATCGTGCGCAGGTCGTCGTACGGCGGCACCAGCGTGGCGCCGGTGCGCGCCACGTCAGCCAGCGCCGCCTCGGCCGCCAGATCGTACGTCGACCCGCCCACGATCAGCTCGATGAATTCTCCGCCGTGATACCTGATGCGGTCGCATTTCTGCTTCGGGGTCTTGGCCGGCACGTAGACACGCCCGTGCACACCCAGCGTCCGGCAGGCGAACGCGAAGCCCTGCGCGTGGTTTCCCGCCGACGAGCAGACCACGCCCGCGGCCAGCTCCTCGTCCGACAACTGCACCAACAGGTTGTAGGCGCCGCGCAACTTGTACGAGCGCACTACCTGCAGGTCTTCGCGCTTGAGGTAGACACTGGCCCCGGTCGTCGCCGACAACCGGTCGCTGAACTGGAGCGGTGTGGGCGTCACGACCCCGGCGATTCGCTTCGCCGCGGCGTCGATCTCGGCCGCAGACAGCGGCCCACCACCCGGGGTGCTAGGAGTCTGGCTCAGTTCGGCGGACACTGGTTAATGGTGCCACCCAGCTGCAAGTTCACTGCGCAGGGGTGAGCACAAAGACCGGAATCTGCCGATCGGTCTTCGTCTGGTACTCGGCGTAGTCCGGCCATGCCTCCACCGCACGCTCCCACCAGACCGCCTTCTCGTCGCCGAACACCTCGCGGGCGTCGTAGTCGCGGGTCACGCCGCCATCCTGCAGCTCGACCCGCGGGTTCTTCGCGATGTTGTGGTACCAGACCGGGTTCTTCGGGGCTCCGCCGAGCGAGGCGACGACGGCATACTGGCCGTCGTGCTCGACCCGCATCAGCGGAGTTTTACGGAGTTTGCCGGTCTTAGCGCCCACCGTGGTCAACAGGATGATGGGCTTGCCCTTCATATCGGCGGCCTCGGCCCCGCCGGATTCGGCAAACTTCTCGGCTTGTTCTCGGGACCAGTCCCACGGGCTCGGAGCGTATTCACCTCGAAGTGGCATGCAACCACCTTAATCGCGCTGAGACCACGGTGTGACGCCCGCCGTGTAGAGTCTGCGAGCGATACCGACAATCCACGGTCAGACACGGCGTAGAGCCGATAAAGCAGGTGCTCAGACAGATGCTCCAGCTGTTCAACTGGCCGCTGCGCGCCTTCGCGCGACCAGGTCCACCTGCCATCCCGGCCACCCCCCGGTAAACGTCGATGGCCATCACCGAAATACCCGAATACGCCCATCTGAGCGACGCGGATGTCGCCGCGCTCGCGGCCGAGTTGGACACGATTCGTCGCGACATCGAGGAGTCGCGGGGCGTCAAGGACCGTGAATACATCCGTCGCGCCATCGCCTTCCAGCGATGCCTCGAGGTCGCGGCGAGGCTGACCATCCTTGCCACGAAAACCAAGTTCGGCTGGGCCGTCGGAACCGTCGCGCTGGCCGTGGCCAAGTGTGTCGAGAACATGGAACTCGCCCATAACATCACCCACGGTCAGTGGGATTGGATGAACGACCCGGAAATCCATTCGGCTACCTGGGAATGGGACATGGTCGGTCCCTCATCGCACTGGCGGTCCTCGCACAACCACCTGCACCACAAGTTCACCAATGTCATCGGCATGGACGACGACCTCGGCTTCGGAGTCATGCGGGTCACCCGCGACCAGGAATGGCGGCCAGGCAACCTGTTGCAGCCGTTGCGCGCAGTGCTGCTGGCGGCCGCCTTCGAATGGGGTGTCGCGATGCACGGCCTGTATTCGGTCCAGCGTCGGGAGACCACAGAGGCCGGTAAATCTGCCCACACCAAAGCAATGATCCGCAAAATGGCACGCCAGGCCGGGAAGGATTATGTCCTCTTTCCTGCTTTGAGCCGCGGCCGGTGGCGTCGCACACTGGGAGCAAACGTGGTGGCGAACGGGCTTCGCAATGGGTGGGCCTACATCGTGATCGTCTGCGGTCATTTCGCTGACGGCGCGGAGAAGTTCACCGCGTCGGTGTTGGAGGACGAGACAAAACCGGAGTGGTATCTGCGGCAGATGCTGGGTAGCGCGAATTTCCGGGCCGGGCGGGTGCTGGCGTTCATGAGCGGAAATCTCTGCTACCAGATCGAACATCACCTGTTCCCTGACCTGCCGAGCAATCGCTTACCCGAGATCGGCGAACGGGTTCGCGCGCTATGCGTCAGCTACGACTTGCCTTACACGACGGGTTCCTTCCTCCGCCAGTACCTACTCACGGTGCGCACGATCTGCAAATTGGCGCTGCCGGCCCGGTTTCTTTCCGCGTCCTCCGACGACGCACCAGAAACGGCCTCCGAGAACAAGTTCCGGAATGTCAAGAAGCGACCGCAATCATCGTTC
>NZ_JBATXN010000505.1:0-2042 GCF_049673265.1 Mycobacterium sp.
CGGCCTCGATCCTCGTGGGGCTGAAGACCTAATGCTGCGCAGCCTACATCCAGTCGCGACGCCATTCACGGGATTACGAAAGGCACTGACGGCGAGATGGATTCGCGGATCCGGGTGCATGCTGGTAACCATGACCCGAAACGAGATCACCGAGCAGATTGTCGTCAGCCGCCTGGCTAAGTGCTTGACCTGGCAAGAGTTGGCCGACGCGATCGGCCGGTCGGTGGTGTGGACCACCTCGGCGCTGCTGGGACAGCACCCGATTCCCGCCGACCTTGCCCAGGTGCTGGTCGAAATGTTGGGTCTTGACGAGTCGGCGGTCGCGGTGCTGGCCGCAGTGCCCATGCGTGGCGGCCAGCCCACCGCGGTGCCCACCGATCCGACCATCTACCGCTTCTACGAGGCTCTGCAGGTGTACGGCGGGGCGATCAAGGAGCTGATCCATGAGCAGTTCGGTGACGGGATTATGAGTGCGATCAACTTCAGCGTCGACTTGCAAAAGAAAACCCACCCGTCGGGCGACCGTGTGGTGGTGACATTTGACGGTAAATTCCTTCCCTACGATTGGGTTTCGGCATCGACATGAGCCCGTAAAGAAATCGTCAACAAACCAGCAGCGTCAGCTGTCCGCGCTAACATCCAGTAATGCGTGGTCAGGTCTATTTCGAGGCCGATTGGCGGCGCGAGGCGCTGCGGACCAACTTGTGGCTCGTCCCGGTTTTGGCCACGGTTGCGGTGGTCCTGCTGTTCGCTGTCACCTACACAGTTGACCGCTCGGCCTATGACGGGATCATCGAGCTGCCGACGTGGGTGCTGAACGGCAGCGCCGACTCGGCTCGCGTTGTATTGGCCACCATCGCCGCCGCGATCATCACCGTGGTCGGCATCGTTTTCTCGATCACCATCGTTGCCTTGACGCTGGCCTCGACGCAGTTCGGGCCGCGGATGCTGCGTAACTTCGTGCGCGACCCGGGAACTCAGTTTTCGTTGGGGACATTCGTCGCGTCGTTCTGCTACGCCATGGTCGCGCTGGTTTCGGTAGGCGGTGGCCCGCACGGTGATTTCGTTCCGCATTTGTCGATCACGGTGACGTTCATGTTGACGTTGGCCGACGTGGCCGTGCTGATCTTCTTCCTTAATCACATTGCCACGATGATTCAGCTGCCGGTCGTGATCGCGCGTATCGCCGGAAGATTGGCCGAGGAGATCGCCGCCCTCGATAGCGGCGATTCGTACGATATCGGCACCGGGCGCGGTCCGTCGCGCGAAGAGTTGTTGGCGAAGTTGGCAGAGTCGGGTGCCCCGATCCGCACGCTGCACAGCGGCTATCTTCAGGTCATCCGCCATGACGTGCTGGTGAAAATTGCTACCAAAGCTGACGCGGTGGTCCAATTGCCCTACCGCCCTGGGCATTTCCTGGTTGCCGGCCAGGTGATGGCGTGGGTTTGGCCGCCCGAGGCTGCCGACTCTGTCGCCGAACGACTCGCGCTGGGCCACGTTACGGGTGCGTATCGCACGCTGCCGCAGGATATTTCGTTTGGCTTCGACCAGCTGGTCGAGATCGCCTTGCGTGCGCTGTCACCCGCGGTGAACGACACGTTCACCGGAATGACCTGTATCGACTGGATCGCAGACTGCCTGTGCCGGATATCGACCTCCTGGCGCCCGCAACGGATCCGACGTGACGCAGATGGAAACATCCGTGTCATCGCGTTCGTCGCCGATTTCAACCGCCTTGTCGAGCGCACCTTCGACACCATCCGCCAGGCTGCAATCGGTATGCCAGCGATCATGATTCGCCAACTCGATGCGCTGGCCAAGGTTATCGAACAAACCCCTGACCGGAAACGCCGGACGGTACTGATCCGCGAAGCCGAGGCAATCCAGAGGTTAAACCTGGCCACCGTAAGCGAGCCCACCGACCGCGACGACGTCACCAAGAGCTACGAGATGGTGATGGCGCTGGTCGACCCCAGCGCGCCGCCGCGGATCACCGAGGTCAGGCCGAGCACCGACGGATTCGACTACGGCAAGGCCGCGCC
>NZ_JBATXN010000506.1:0-9270 GCF_049673265.1 Mycobacterium sp.
AGATTTATGTCGGCGACGCATTCGAGCGGGTGATCGCCGATCAGCTCGACTTCCTCGAGAAGAACCTGAAATGACTGCCTAGCGGTCTAGCGGATGACGCTGATGCCGCCGTCTACCGGGATCACCGCACCGGTGATGTAGGTGCTGGCGCGGCTGGTGAGAAAGACCGAGATGCCCGCGATGTCGTCGGGTTGGCCGACGCGGCCCAGCGGCAAGTGAGCGCCGACCACATCGGCTCCCGCCGCTAGCAACTCCTTGGTCATCCGGGAGGGGAAGAGCCCGGGCGCAATCGCGTTGACCAGAATCCGCGGCGCCAGCTCGCCGGCGAGATGTTGGGTCAGCATGTGCACGGCGGCCTTGCTCGCGCTGTAGGAGAAGTTGTCCCGGCCGCGTCCCGGCGGGACGATTCCGTCGATGCTGCCGGTGTTGATGACGCGCGCCGGATCGTCGTCGGTCGCAGCGGCCGTCAGCATCGGCACCAGGGCACGGGTCAGCAGGAACACGCCTTTGACGTTGACGTCGAGAACCTTGTCGAAGCCCGATTCGGGAAACTCGCTGAACGGCGCCCCCCACGCCGCGCCGGCGTTGTTGAACAGCGCGTGGATCGCGTCCTCCCGCTCGGCGAGATCGGCGACCAGCGCCTGAACGCCGTCGACGGTGCCGAGATCGGCGGGAATCGCCTGCACCGGTCCGTGAACTGACAACTCGGCGACGGCGGCGTCGAGTTCGGCCTTTTTGCGGCTGGACAGATACACCGTCGCGCCCGCCTGCAGCAGTCCGCGCGCCATCATCACGCCGATGCCCCGGCCACCTCCGGTGACCACGGCGACCTTCCCGTCGAGGCGAAACATCTCAGTCATGGCCACCAGTCTGGATGTTGGCGCATCGAAGGCGTCCAGCGGGACTCTCAACCGCTACGTATAGAACGTTTAGTTTGTACTAAACGTGATGTATAGTTCCGACGGTGATGTCTTCGGACGAAGCTGAGTTCGTTGACCGCATGGGCTTGTTCTTCGAGACGATCGGCGCCACGCGGACAATGGGCCGCCTCTACGGCTGGTTGATGATCTGCGAGCCGCCGCAGCAGTCGTTGAGCGAGCTGGCGACCGCCCTGTCGGTGAGCAAGGCATCCGTCAGCACCGTGGCCCGACAGCTACAAGAGGGCGGCATGGTCGAGCGGTTGCCGTCGGCCACCCGCCAGCACCGCTACCGCATCACGCCCGGCGGCTTCACCCATGTGCTCAACGTGCAACTGACCTTGATGGGGTCGGGCATCCACGCCGCCGACTTCGGCCTGCAGCTGCTCGGCGACGACAAAGCCGAACAGCGTGAGCGACTCCAGGACTTCCGGGACTTCTGCGAATTTTCTGGCGGCGACTACCGCGACGAGTTGACGCATCGTTGGGAGAAATTTCGGGCGGATAGGAGATCACAATGACGGACCAGTCCAGCAAGCTCGATTTCTCCGGCGTGCGCTGGGGCTCGGTGGAATGGACCAACCTGTGCACGCTGTATTTGCGTGCATACGAAAGCCGGTTGGAGCGGCCGGTCCTCGGTGACCGGGCAGCCGCCGAGGCGATCGATCGGATCAACTACGACTTCGCCCGAATGCACCGGGCCGCGCAGCCGTGGGCCAATCAGTTCCTGGTTGCGTTGCGCGCCAAGCAACTCGACACCTGGGCCGACGATTTCTTGCGCCGCAATCCCGATGCGGTCGTACTGCATCTGGGCTGTGGGCTGGACAGTCGCGCATTTCGGCTCGACGTGGCGTCGGGGGTGTCATGGTTCGACGTCGACATGCCCGGCGTCATCGCGCTGCGACGACAGCTCTACACCGATCGCACCGGCTACACGATGATCGGGGCATCAGTCACCAAACCCGGCTGGCTGGATCAGATCCCGACCGGCCGTCCCGCGCTGATCGTTGCCGAGGGCCTGCTGATGTACCTCGACGAGACCGAACTACGCGATCTGCTGCAACGGCTGACCGATCGCTTCGGCACCGGCGAGCTGCTGGCCGACCTGCTTTCACCGTGGGGCCCGCGGTTCTCCAATTCGCCGCTGCTCTCCAAGGCTTCGACGTCGGGAATCACCAAATGGGGCACCAAAGATGGCCACGAGCTGCCCGAGTGGATTCCACGGCTGCAGCTGGTCGAGACAACAATGTTCCTCGACGCCGCGAAGATCTCGCTGAAGCCGCAAAGGACGCTCTACCGAATCCTGGCGGCTGTTCCTTTTATGAGGAACTACGACCGGCTGTATCGATTTCAGTTCTGATCCCGAGCGGCGACTCCACCCGGATCGACTCATCACGGATCAGGCCTCGCAGCAATGCAGTGCTGAATTCGGCGGCGATTTCCTTGGCGCTGCGGCGGCCGCTTGGCCGCAGCCAGCGGTAGGCGCCAAGCGTCATCCCGATGTAGCCGAGTGCCAGCACGTGGGAGTCGCATGGATAGAACTCGCCGCTGGCAATGCCCCGGTCGATCAGCCCATGCACGTGCTCGTAGACCTGGGTTTCCTTCTCGCGGATGGAGGCGACCTGCTCCTCGGTGAACCACTCGGTGATGTAGGGCTGCTCCTGGAAGTACACGGCGGCCCGCTCGGGGTTGGCCGCGATCCCGGTGAGCAGGCGGACGGTGTATTGGTAGAGCGCTTCGCGCGCGGTCCAGGAGGGGTCGTCGTGCACGGCGGCCAGCGTGCCCTCGGCGGCCTGGCGGTAGATGTCGAAGAGGATCAGCGACTTGCTGGCGTAGTAGTGGTAGACAGTGGCCTTGTTGAGCCCGACCACGTCGGCGACGTCGTCCATCCGGGTGCCGTGGTAACCGCGGCCGGCGAACAGTTTGGTGGCAACAGTCAGCAACTCCTCGCGGCGGGAGAGGCCGTTCTCGGATGGCATGTCTACTCGCTATCGGCAGGCGGGGGTTGCCCGGGTGTCAATCAACTAGTTGGATAGTCTAGGCAAGGCGGTTGTTCACTGTTGCGCATTGCCCCGTCGGACTAGACTGCTGCGTGAGCGGAACGATCGAGCGCAATCGAGAGGGTGGGTAGATGGATCCGGATCCGAGCTACGACTTTTCTGACGAACTCGAGTTCTACTTCAAGTACTCGCTGTGGGGCTTGCGGGGCGTCGTCGACGGTAACGGCTACCCGCCACCGGCTTATCCGCCCGTTTAGAGGGCCGGCGCTATAGCGCCTTGAGTTCCTCGGCGACCGCGGTCACCGATTTCTTCGCGTCGCCAAACAGCATTGTGGTTCCCTCACCGTAGAACAGCGGGTTGTCGATACCTGCGAATCCGGAGTTCATCGACCGCTTGAGCACGATCACCGACCTGGCCTTATCCACGTTGAGGATCGGCATGCCGTAGATCGGGCTGGAGGCATCGTTGCGGGCCGCCGGGTTGGTGACGTCATTGGCGCCGATGACGATCGCGACGTCGGTACGGCCGAACTCGTCGTTGATGTCATCCATGTCTTTCATCGCGTCGTAGTCGACTTCGGCCTCGGCCAGCAACACGTTCATGTGGCCCGGCATCCGGCCGGCGACGGGATGGATCGCGTATTTGACCGCCACACCCTTGTCCTCCAGCAGCGCCGCCATGTCCTTGACAGCGTGCTGCGCCTGAGCGACCGCCAAGCCGTAGCCCGGCACCACGATCACCTGGTTGGCGTAGGCCATCTGAATCGCCGCATCGGCAGCCGAGGTTGACTTGACGGTCTTGTCGCCGCCGCCGTCGCCGCTGGGGGCCACCCCGCCGCCGCCGAACCCGCCGGCGACGATCGCCGGGATCGACCGGTTCATCGCCTTGGCCATCAGGTTGGTCAGGATCGAACCTGAGGCGCCGACGATCATCCCGGCGACGATCATCGCGGTGTTGTTCAGCGCCAACCCGGCGGCCGCGGCCGACAGCCCGGTCATCGCGTTGAGCAGCGAGATCACCACGGGCATGTCGGCGCCGCCGATCGGCAGCACCACCATCAGGCCCAGCACACCCGCGGCGGCGAGCAGGCCGATCATCCACCACAGTGATGCTCCGGCTGTCCCGCCGGGCGGGCCGGGATGCGCGTGTAGCCCGATGACGATCGCGGCTGCGACGGCGGCGGCCAGCAGCAGCAGGTTGACCGGTTGCTGAGCCCTCCCGAAGCCGATCGGTGATCCGGAGATGAGCTCTTGCAGCTTGCCGAACGCGATGATCGATCCCCAGAACGAGATCGAGCCGATGACCGCGGCGAACAACGACGCAACCACGATGTGTGCGGTCGGCGACTCGCCGTGCTGGAAGGCTGAAAAGCCGTCCGTCTCAATGAATTCCGCGAGCGCAATGAGCGCGACCGTGCCACCGCCGACGCCGTTGAAGAACGCCACCAGCTGCGGCATGGCGGTCATTTTGGTGTAGCGGGCCGGCGGGACACCGAGCAGGACACCCACCACCAGGCCGGCGATGATCAGTGCCCATTGGTCGGTGTGCCGGATCTTGATCAGCGTCGCCGTCACGGCGAGCGCCATTCCGACCGCGGCGATCAGGTTGCCGCGCACCGCGGTCTTGGGCCCGGTCAGGCCCATCAAGCCGTAAATAAACAGCGCGAACGAGATGACGTAGAGACCGATTACCAAGTAGTTCATTTGGCAGCCGGCGCTTCCGTTTTCTCGGCCTTGGCCTGCTGCACAGGCTTTTTCCCTTTGAACATGCCGAGCATCCGGTCAGTAACAATGAAACCGCCGATGACGTTCAGCGTTCCGAACACCACCGCGACGAACAAGATGATCTGCACTGCCAGCGACGGATGCTCTACCTCGCCGAACACCACCAGCGCGCCGAGAACCACGATGCCGTGGATGGCGTTGGTCCCCGACATCAGCGGGGTGTGCAACGTGTTGGGCACCTTGGAAATCACTGCGAACCCGACGAATCCGGACAGCACCAGGATCGCCAGGTTGGACAGAAGTTCGTCATACATCCCGTGCATTTATGCGTTCTCCCCTCGGGTCACACATGAGTCCGCGACGACTTCGTCGTCAAAGTCCGGGGCCAGCTTGCCGTCTTTGATCAGCAGGTCCAGCAGGGCCGTGATGTTCTTGCTGTAGAGCTCGCTCGCATGCTCCGGCATGGTCGCGGGCAGGTTCAGCGGCGAAGCGATCGTGACGTCGTGTTTGACCACCGTCTGCCCGGGTTCGGTGAGCTCGCAGTTGCCGCCGGTCTCGCCGGCCAGGTCCACGACCACGCTGCCGGGCTTCATGGCCTCGACTGCGGCGGCAGTCACCAGGCGCGGCGCGGCGCGACCCGGTACCAGCGCGGTCGTGATCACGACGTCGAATCCGCTGATCGCGTCTTCCAGCGCCTTCTGCTGTTGCGCGCGTTCGTCCTCGGTGAGCTCACGGGCGTACCCGCCCTCACCGGCGGCCTCGATGCCGATGTCCAGCCACTGCGCCCCCACCGACCGCACCTGGTCGGCAACCTCGGGGCGCACGTCGTAGCCGGTGGTACGCGCGCCCAGTCGCTTTGCCGTCGCCAGCGCCTGTAGCCCGGCCACTCCGACGCCCAACACCAGCACGGTGGCCGGCTTCACTGTGCCCGCCGCGGTCGTCAGCATCGGGAAGAACCGCGTCGACTCGGAGGCCGCGAGCAGCACGGCCTTGTAACCGGCGACGTTGCCTTGCGACGACAACGCGTCCATCGCCTGTGCGCGCGAGATCCGCGGAATGGCTTCAAGCGCGAATGCCTGCACACCGGCCTGCTTGAGCGCGCCGATCGAGTTCTCCGCGTTGCGCGGAGCCAGGAAGCCGATCAGTGTCTGCCCGCTGTGCAGCTTGCCTACCTCGTCGGCGGTCGGTGGTGCGACCTTGACGACGACGTCGGCCGCCCAGGCATCACCGATGCTGGCGCCGGCCTCGGTATAGAGGTCGTCGGGAAGCAGCGCACCTTCGCCCGCCCCCGACTCCACCACGACGGCGACACCGCTTTTCACCAGCGGCCCGACCGCCTTCGGCACCAGCGCAACCCGTCGCTCGTCGGTCCCGGACTCGGCGACCACCCCCACCGTCGTGTGCGTATCTGTCATGGCCTGTACGTCTAGCCTTTCCTGCCATTTTTGACCGGCCCTGGCCTGGCCGCGCCCCGCCGAGCCTAGCGGGTAGCGACCGGAGCGCGGCGTGGCCGTCGGGTCTCCGATTTGGTGAAGTCGACACCACCGCCGGTTGACTAACGTTTGTTGGGTGTCGACGGGCAGATCGCGCGCACTGGCGTTGCTGCTGGTGCCGTGCGTTGCCCTGACCGGCTGCAGCCGCGTCGTCTCGGGCGATGCGCGCAGCGCTCCCCGTGCCGGCGGCGCGAGCGGGCCTATCCAGCCGTCGCAGCTTGACCAATTGCTCACGCCATCGTCGTCGCTGTCGGTTCTGCCGGGAACGCCCCTGGCCGAGACCGACATGCAGTCGTCGTTGTTCATCGGCGCCGATCCGGCCGACTGTCACGGAGTGGTCGCGTTCGGCCGCTACCCGCTGTTCCCGACGAACTACACCGGCCGGGAAGCACGTACACAGACCGATGGCGGCCGAGACAACGAGCACCAGCTACTCGAGGCGTCGGCGAGCTATCCGGGTGATTTCAGCGCATCGGCGTTTCTCGATTCGGTTCGCAAAAAAGTCGACGCCTGCCAGCGGCCGGTCCACGTGTGGGGTGACGATCAGAAGAGGTTCACCGTCATCCCGGCGCCGCTCATTTCCGACTCGCCCAACATCGCGCACTGGTCGACCAGCCTGGCGGGCGACCAGTGGATCTGCGAGTACTCGGTGATCGCGCTGGCGAATGTGATCTCCGAAGTGGCCACCTGCTCTGCGAATCGGTCCATCGACAATGGGGCCGTCGCCGCCAGGCGGTTGAAGAAGATCGAGGAGCTGCTCAACGCGACGGGCTGACGCCTGCGAGTCACCAAAGCGGGAAATCTTGGCCATGCTCCTCCTGCGAACGAGGGCCGAAGTAGCGTCGCAGCGATTCGTCGATCGGGACGTCGTTGATGCTGGCTTCGCGCCGGGCCATCAGCCCCGCTGGGGTGAACTCCCACAGTTCGTTGCCATAGCTGCGGTACCACTGTCCGCTGGCATCGTGAGACTCGTACTGGAACCGCACCGCAATCCGGTTGTCGTGGAAATCCCACAGGGCTTTGCGCAGCGAATAGTCCAGCTCACGTTGCCACTTGCGGGTCAGGAACGCCACGATCGCGTCCCGGCCGACGACGTGCTCGCTGCGGTTTCGCCATTGCGAGTCGACGGTGTAGGCCTTGCTGACGTGCTCGGGGTCGCAGGTGTTCCAGGCGTCCTCGGCGGCCTGAACCTTCTGGATCGCGGTCTCGAGGGTGAAGGGCGGGAACGGGGGCCGGGATTCGGAAGTTTCAGCCATGACCCCATCGTGCGCCACTGCGAGCGCCGACGACTTCGCCGAGATTGCAACCACGCACATCTGCCGCGGCGTGTCGTGTGCGTCGTTTCAGTGTCGCGACTCCGAGACCTGAAACGACGCTTCTCGACACGTGTCCTATCGTGACGGGCATGGACTTCGCGATGTCAGCCAAAGCCAGCGACTACCACAAACGGCTGTCCGAGTTCATCACCGAATACGTCTTTCCGGCCGAGGCCGAATATGACCGGTATCGGCACGAGGCCGGGCCGAACGATCACACCGTTCCGCCGATCATCGAGGAGTTGAAGACCAAGGCCAAAGCGGCCGGTCTGTGGAACCTGTTCCTGCCGGCCGAATCGGGGCTGACGAACCTGGAATACGCTCCGCTGGCCGAGCTGACGGGCTGGAGCCTGGAGATCGCGCCCGAGGCGATCAACTGTGCGGCACCGGACACCGGCAACATGGAGACCCTGCACCTTTTCGCCACCGAGGAGCAGCGCAAGCAGTGGCTCGAGCCGCTGCTGAACGGTGAGATCCGCAGCGGCTTTTCGATGACCGAGCCCGCGGTCGCCAGCAGCGATGCCCGCAACATTGAAACCTCGATCATGCGCGACGGCAGCGACTACGTGATCAACGGCCGCAAATGGTGGACCTCGGGTGCTGCTGATCCACGCTGCAAGATCCTGATCGTGATGGGCCGCACAAATCCTGAGGCGGCAAGCCACCAACAGCAGTCAATGGTTCTGGTACCGATCGATACGCCGGGTGTCACGGTGGTCCGCTCGACATCGGTCTTCGGTTACCAAGACCAGCCCGGGCACTGCGAAATCATCTACGACAACGTTCGGGTACCGGTCACCAACCTGCTCGGCGAAGAAGGTGGCGGCTTCGCGATCGCCCAGGCGCGGCTGGGACCGGGCCGCATCCACCACTGCATGCGCGCCCTCGGCGGAGCCGAACGCGCGCTGGCTCTGATGGTGCACCGGGCCAACACCCGGATCGCGTTTGGCCGTCCGCTGGCCGACCAAGGTTTGGTGCAGCAGGCAATTGCCAAGTCCCGCAATGAGATAGATCAAGCCAGGCTCCTGTGCGAGAAGGCGGCCTGGACCATCGACCAACACGGCAACAAGGCAGCGCATCTACTGGTGTCACAGATCAAAGCGGTGGCACCGCAGATGGCTTGCGACGTCATCGACCGAGCCATCCAGGTGCACGGTGCGGCCGGCGTCAGCGAAGATACGGCGCTGGCCCGGCTGTACGCCTGGCAACGCGCAATGCGCATCTTCGACGGACCCGACGAGGTGCACATGCGATCCATCGCACGCGCCGAGCTCGGCCGGGAGCAAAGCGCTTTCGCTGCGGCGGTCACCTAACATGACCTTTAGCGTGCGGGAGCTGCAGGGGGCCTGGAACTTTCGCGATGTTGCGGATAGCACCGGCGTCCTGCGACCGGGCCGGCTGTTTCGTTCCGGCGAGCTCAGCGATCTCGGCGACGACGGCCGCGACGAGTTACACCGGTTGGGCATAACCGATGTCGCCGATCTGCGTTCACGCCGCGAGGTCGAGCGCCATGGGCCGGGCCGGGTGCCCGACGGCGTGCAGATACACCTACTGCCCATCCCGGATCTCGGGCCCGACGAACTCGACCCGGACGGCTCGGACGGTCATGCGCCCCACGAGCATGCGTTTCGACGACTGCTGGAAGATAAGGCCGACGAGGAACCCGTCAGCGAGGCGGCCAGCCGCTACATGATCGACGAGTACAGCCGGTTTCCCACCTACAACGGCGCGCAGCAGGCATTGCATCGCGTGGTCAACTTGCTGGCCGACGGGCGCTCGGTGCTCACCCACTGTTTCGCCGGTAAGGACCGCACCGGCT
>NZ_JBATXN010000507.1:0-7718 GCF_049673265.1 Mycobacterium sp.
GCGCGTGCCTGACCCGCGGCCGCGGCGGCCTTGATCCGTTCCAGCTCGGCGATGCGCTCGACCAGCGCGGATTCCTCCCACGCCGGATCGATCACTGCTAAATTCTCGAACATATGTTCGACTATACATCGCTTCGGCGACAAGATCGATCCTCACGTCGGAGGCATCCCTATCGTCTACAGAACAGGGGACGAAGGGAGGACAGATGCCAGCAACCCGATGGGAAAAGCGCGTCGACGCCGGTGACTGGCACGCCATCGCCGCTGCCGTCGGCGACTACGGCGGAGCGCTGCTGCCCCGACTCTTGACACCCAGCGAAACCCAACGGCTGCGCAAGCTGTACACGAACGATCAACTGTTCCGCTCCACCATCGACATGGCACCACGCCGCTACGGCTCCGGACAGTATCGATACTTCCGCGCTCCCTATCCGGAACCGATAGAGCAGCTCAAGCAAGCGCTGTATCCGCGGCTTCTGCCGATCGCCCGAGATTGGTGGGCCAAGCTGGGCCGAGACGCTCCCTGGCCGGACACCCTCGACGAATGGCTGGACATGTGCCACGCCGCCGGCCAGACGCGATCGACCGCGCTTGTTCTCAAATACGCGACGAACGATTGGAACGCGCTTCACCGAGATCTGTACGGGGACTTGGTGTTTCCCCTTCAGGTGGTCATCAGTCTGAGCGACTCGGAGACCGAGTACACCGGTGGGGAGTTCATGCTTGTCGAACAGCGGGCGCGAGCCCAATCACGCGGCACCGCAACGCAATTGCCGCACGGGCACGGCTACCTGTTCACCACCCGCGACCGCCCGGTGCAATCGGCTCGTGGTTGGTCGGCTGCGCCGGTGCGCCATGGCCTGTCCGTCGTGCGCTCGGGCGAACGCTACGCGCTGGGGCTGATCTTCCACGACGCCGCCTGAAACTCAGAGATATCCGGTCTGATTCACCAGCCGCACCGACGACGCCCCGTCGGGATAGAACTCCGCAATGCTCAACGACGCCAGGTCAAGGTGTAGCCGGTAAAGAATGCTCGGCCCGGCATCGAGGGCTTGGCGCAGCAGCATTTTGATCGGGGTTACATGCGATACGACGAGCACGGTGGTGCCGCCATAGTCCGCCACTATGCGGTCTCGCGCCTGGCAGACCCGCTGGCTCACGTGATCGAAGCTCTCCCCGCCCGGCGGCTCCGTGCTGGTGTCGCGCAGCCACTGTCGATGTAGTTCGGGATCACGTTCGGCGGCCTCAGCGAACGTGAGGCCTTCCCATGCGCCGAAATCCGTCTCGATCAGGTCGTCGTCGACGGTCAAGTCCAAGCCCAGCGCTTTGGCAGCCGTCGCGGCGGTGTCATAGCAGCGTTGCAGCGGCGAGCTGACCACCGCCGAAATCCCGCCACGTTGAGCCAGATACCGGGCGGCCGCATCGGCCTGCTGCCACCCGAGCTCGGTCAGCGACGGGTTACCGCGTCCCGAGTAGCGCCGCTGGACCGACAACTCGGTCTGGCCGTGGCGCAGCAACAACAGCCGGGTGGCGGTACCACGCGCGCCCGTCCAGCCTGGCGGCGAAGGGCTTTCGCTTGCTTGGGCCATCGCCGCTGAACTGTCGCTGTCCGCTTCGGCCTCGGCGGCAGCGTCCATCGCCTCGTTGGCCAACCGGTCGGCGTAGGAGTTCTGCGCTCGCGGAATCCAGGTGTAGCTGATCTTTTCGAACCGCGACGCCAGTGCCCGCGCCTTCGCGTTGAGCTCTGCCAGGTCGGGATGCTTGACTTTCCAACGCCCGGACATCTGCTCGACCACCAACTTGGAATCCATCGAAACCGCGACCTCAGTGGCATTGAGCTTTGCGGCCTCCTCCAAACCCGCTACGAGTCCGCGATATTCGGCGACGTTGTTGGTGGCACGGCCGATCGCTTGCTTGCTTTCAGCCAATACAGTTGACCGGTCAGCTGTCCAGACCACTGATCCGTAGCCCGCCGGCCCAGGGTTACCGCGTGACCCGCCATCGGCTTCCACGATGACCTTCACTGGCTTACGCCTTTGACCCGCAACAAGATCGCGCCGCATTCAGGACACCGCAGCACGTCATCTTCGGCCGCCGCTGAGATCCTGGACAGCTCGCCGCGATCGATTTCGATCCGACATGCGCCGCACCGGCGGCCCTGTAGCGCTCCAGCCCCAGGACCACCGCCGGCACGCTGACGTTCGTAGAGTGCTACCAGCTCAGGATCTAACGCCGCGGTGAGTTCGTCACGCCGCGTCGAGCGAAGACGGCGGGCTTGTTCGATCTCTTCGAGTACGCCGTCGAGGGCCTGCTGCGCCGCGGCTAGATCAGTTTGCAGCGCGTCACTCTTAGCTACCTCAGCGGCCAGCTCGGCTTGCAGCTGTTCGCGGCGCTCCATCACCTCCAACAGCGAATCCTCCAGGCTGGATTGGCGGCGCTGCAAGGTATCCAGTTCGTGCTGCAATTCCGATAATTGCTTGGCGTCAGCGACCGATTGCAGCAGCGACCGGTCCCGGTCCTCGCGTTGACGCACCGCGTCGATCTCCAACTCGAAGCGTGATATCTGGGCGTCCAAGTCTTCCAACGCAATCCCCAGGGCCGCACGCCGGTCATCGACGGCGACTTGATCGGTTTGCAATCGCTCACAGTCCTGGCGCTCGGACAAGTGGCCGGCGCGGTGCGCGATCTTGGACAGTTCAGCGTCCAGCTCCGCAATTTCGAGCAGCGAACGCTGCTGCGCGACTGCGGCTTTCATCAGTGCCCACCCCCATTGGCGTTGTCGACGTTCCACGGATCGGTGCGGATCTGGCACACGCGTACCGATATGTCGGCGCCGAAAGCCGACCGCAAGACTCCGGCAGCCTGTTCGCACCAAGGATATTCGCTGGCCCAATGTGCAACGTCGATCAGCGCCGCGTCAGAAACGCGGCAGTGCTCGTCGGCGGGGTGATGGCGCAAATCGGCCGTGACATAGGCCTGCACTCCGGCGGCCGCCGCGGCGTCCAGCAGCGAGTCGCCGGCGCCCCCGCAGACCGCGACTCGTGACACAGTCAGGTCTGGGTCGCCTGCTGCGCGCACCCCCCATGACGTTTGCGGCAATCCGGATCTGACGCGGGATACGAACGCGCTCAACGACTCTGGCTGGGCCAGCGAGCAGATCCGCCCCAGCCCGACGTCGGCGGGCAGCGGTGCCAGCGCGATGATGTCGAACGCCGGCTCCTCGTATGGATGCGCGGCCCGTATCGCCGAGAGCACCTCGCGCCGTGCCCGCGCAGGCGCGACAACCTCGACGCGATCCTCGACCACTTTCTCGACGGCGCCGACGCTGCCGATCGCCGGTGCTGCTCCATCCCCCGGCAGGAACTGGCCGGTGCCGGTGACGCTCCAGCTGCATTGCGAATAGTCGCCGATTCGGCCGGCGCCGGCCGCAAAGACCGCCGAGCGCACCGCCTCCGCGTTCTCCGCCGGCACGAAGATCACCCACTTGTCCAAACCAGCCACCACATGCGAGGGCTCCAGCACCGTCTCAACGGTCAGTCCGAGCGCCTGCGCCAACGCATCCGACACTCCCGGCGACGCCGAGTCGGCATTGGTGTGTGCGGTGAACAGCGAACGGCCGGAACGAATCAGGCGGTGCACCAACGCACCCTTGGCGGTACTGGCCGCCACCGTGTCCACGCCGCGCAGCAGTAGCGGATGGTGGGCCAGGAGCAGGCCGCCGTCCGGAACCTCGTCGACCACCGCCGCGGTCGCATCGACGGCGACCGTCACCGAGGTCAGCGTGTCGTCGGGGTCGCCGCACACCAAGCCGACCGAATCCCACGACTCGGCTAGCCCGGGCGGATAAGCCTCGTCCAGCACGTCGATGACATCGGCCAGCCGCACGGTCACGCCAGCACCTCCTGCAACGCCTCGACAAGCAGCGGCCACTCCGGCCTGACCGCGGCCCGCAGATATCGCCCGTCCAGTCCAACGAACGTGTCACAGCGTCGTATCGCAATTCCTTTGGTGTGCAGATGCTTTCGCGTCAGCTCGGCGTCGTCAACGGTGAACAAGACGAATGGCGCACGGCCGTCCACTGATTCGACACCCACCGACTGCAGGCCCGAAACCATCTCGGTGCGCAACATCGCCAAGCGTCGAGCTTCCACTGCCGCTTCGGCGACCGCGTCGGGCGCACAACAGGCCGCGATCGCCGTCAGTTGCAAGGTGCCCACCGGCCAGTGCGCCCGCTGAGCCGT
Organism: Mycobacterium sp.; assembly: GCF_049673265.1. Lineage (GTDB taxonomy): Bacteria > Actinomycetota > Actinomycetes > Mycobacteriales > Mycobacteriaceae > Mycobacterium. The sequence continues at coordinate 4,241 of NZ_JBATXN010000507.1, forward strand.
AAGCCGAGCCAACACGTCGGGCGCACCCAGTGCGTAGCCCACCCGCAGGCCTGCCAGCGACCATGTCTTGGTCAGGCTGCGCAGTACCAGCACGTCGGGCAGCGGCTCGTCGGCGAGCGATTCCGGCTCTCCGGGAATGGAATCGGCGAATGCCTCGTCCACCACCACAATCCGGCCGGGGCCGCGCAACGCGAGGATCTGCTCGCGGGTGTGCAAAACCGATGTCGGGTTGGTGGGGTTGCCCACCACGACGAGGTCGGCCTCGTCGGGAACCAGCGCGCCGGCCAAGCTGAACGGCCGGTCCAGCACGACGTCCAGTACGCGCATACCGGCCACCCGCAGCGCCACGACGGGCTCGGTGAACGACGGCGCGATCACCGCCGCCAGCCTGGGGCGCAGGTTGGGGAGCAACGCGAATCCTTCGGCGGATCCGGCCAACAGCGCGACCTCATCGGGAGCACGGCCATGACGGATCGCGACGGCTTGTATCGCCGAGCGCTCTTCGCCGGCGCCTGGGTAGCGCGCCAAATCAGGCAACCTTGCGGCCAGCCGCTGCACCAGCCAGGCAGGCGGCTGGGCATGACGGACGTTGACCGCGAAATCGAGCATGCCTGGTTCAGCGGCCTGATCGCCGTGATAGCGCGCGACCGCGAGCGGAATCGACGCGCTCGAGTCCGGATTCGCCACGTCTGAAACCCTAACGACCTCGCGACGAGGCCAGGTATCGGGACACCGTCAACCGCAGGTCGCGCCATCTTGGACAATAGGGACGTGACCCGCACGGCCTGCGCCGCTAAACCCCAACTGGTGATCTTCGATCTCGACGGCACTCTCACCGACTCCGCTGAGGGGATCGTGTCCAGCTTTCGACACGCGCTCGGCCAGATTGGCGCCGACGTGCCCGACGGCGACCTGACCAGCCGGATTGTCGGCCCGCCGATGCATCACACCCTCGCCACGATGGGTCTGGGCGAGCACGTCGACGCCGCGATCGCGGCTTACCGCGCCGACTACACCACCCGCGGCTGGGCAATCAACAGCCTCTTCGACGGAATTAGTCATCTGCTGGCCGACCTGCGGGCTGCCGGCGTCCGGCTTGCCGTGGCCACCTCCAAGGCGGAGCCGACCGCACGTCGCATCCTGGCGCATTTCGGGCTCGACCAGCACTTCGAGGTCGTCGCCGGAGCCAGCGTCGACGGCACCCGCGCCACCAAAACTGACGTGCTGGCCCACGCATTGGCACAACTGCAGCCGCTGCCCGAACGCGTGCTGATGGTCGGCGACCGTCGCCATGACGTCGAAGGCGCGGCTGCGCACGGCATCGACGCGGTGGTGGTCGGCTGGGGATACGGCCAAGCCGACTTCGCCGACGCCACCGAAACGGCCGGGCTGGTGCATGTTGCGACGGTTGCCGAGTTGCGGAGGACGTTAGGTGTCTGAGTCTGATTGCCCGACTCGCCCCCGCAAGCGGGAGGTGCCCCCACCTCAGGCCCTGACGGGCCTGCATCGTCGTCGGGCTGAGTCGAGGCTGCACATCACCTTCGTGTGCACCGGCAACATCTGCCGGTCGCCGATGGCGGAGAAAATGTTCGCCCACCAGATCTGCCAGCGCGGTCTGCACGACGCCGTGCGGGTGACCAGTGCCGGAACCGCCGGTTGGCATATCGGAAAGTGCGCCGACGAGCGGGCCAACCGGGTGCTGCGCGCGCACGGCTACCCCACTGACCACAGCGCCGCGCAGGTCGGGATCGACCACATCGAGGCCGACCTGGTGGTCGCGCTGGCCCGCAACCACGTGTGGCTGCTCCAGCAGCTCGGGGTTAATTCCGACCGAATCCGGATGCTGCGGTCTTTCGACCCGCGCTCGGGTGCGTATGTCCTCGATGTCGACGACCCTTACTACGGCGACCACGACGACTTCGAAGCGGTCTTCACCGCCATCGAAGCTTCGTTGCCGGGTCTGCACGCTTGGGTCGACGAGCGACTCGCCGAGAACGGGCACCCCTAATGCGTCGTCTCACCTTTCTGCTGCGACCCGGCTGGGTGGCGCTGGCCGTGGTGGTCATCGCGTTCACCTACTTGTGTTGCAGCGTGCTCGCGCCCTGGCAGTTGGGCAAGAACACCAGGACGTCGCGGGAAAACAACCAGATTCAGCAATCTCTGACGACCGCGCCGGTGCCGCTGAAAACCCTGTTGCCGCAACAAAACTCGTCAGCTCCCGACGCACAGTGGCGCACCGTGACGGCGACCGGGCACTATTTGGCGGATAAGCAACTGCTGGTCCGGTTGCGGGTGGCCGAGGGGGATCCGGCGCTGGAGGTGCTGGTCCCGTTCGCCGTCGACGCAGGCCCCAGTGTCTTGGTCGACCGCGGCTATGTGCGACCCGAGCAGGGGTCGCGGGTGCCAGCGATTGCACCGCCTCCCCGCGGGACGGTGACCATCACGGCGCGGCTGCGCGATTCCGAGCAGCCGGTGTTGGACAAGCAGCCATTCATCAGTGACGGTGTGCGCCAGGTCTATTCGATCGATGTCAGTCAAATAGCGACACTGACCGGAGTTCCGCTGGCCGGGTCATATCTGCAGTTGGTCGACAACCAGCCCGGCGGGCTGGGCGTCATCGCGCTCCCCCACCTGGATGCCGGGCCGTTCTTGTCCTATGGCATTCAGTGGATCACGTTCGGCGTTGTCGCACCGATCCTGCTGGGCTACTTCGTGTACGCCGAGATCCGGGCCCGCCGCGCCGAGAAGCGCCAGACCGAGTCCGCCGAGAAGCCTGCGCCGGCCACCGTCGAAGACAAGCTCACCGACCGCTATGGACGGCGGCGCTAAGCACCATCGCCGTCGCCTGCACCGCCCGGGAAAGCTGCACCGCGCGGCGCAGGTCGGCCACCGATGGCGGCATTCCGTCGCCGAGGGTGGGCCGGATCTGCAGGTCGTACTGGTAGGCAGTGGGCCCACCCAGGCGCACGCCCAGCGCTCCCGCGAACGCCGCCTCGACAACGCCGGCGTTGGGGCTGGGATGGCGGGCGGCGTCGCGACGCCAGGCACGTAGCGCACCCGACGGCGATCCGCCGACGGTCGGCGCGCATACCGCCACCAGCACCGCGGTCAGGCGTGCCGCGGCATAGTTCGCGGCATCATCCAGACGTGCTGCGGCCCAACCGAATCGGGCGTACCGCGGCGAACGGTGGCCGATCATCGAATCGAGTGTGTTGACCGCGCGGTAGCTGAGCACCCCGGGAAGGCCGCCCAACGTCGCCCACAGCAGCGGCGCAACATGCGCGTCAGAGGTGTTCTCGGCAACCGATTCCACGGCCGCGCGGGTCAGTCCCGCAGCGTCGAGCCGCGCCGGGTCGCGCCCGCACAGCGACGGCAGCAGCCGTCGGGCGCCCTCGACGTCGTCGCCGCTCAACAAGTCACCCATCACCAGCCCGGTGCGCGCCAGCGACGTTCCGCCCAGCGCTATCCAGGTGGCCAC
>NZ_JBATXN010000508.1:0-7106 GCF_049673265.1 Mycobacterium sp.
GGTAGAACCAGGCGTCGGGGTTGCGCGCGGCGTGCGCACGGTCGACGACCGAAATGTTTCCGAAGTCGGCGTTGGTGACTCGGTAGGTCGACATGTAGCGCTGAGCGTGCATGGCGACCCAGGCTGCGGGAGTGAGCAAGCCGAACGGCGCGTAGTGCGCCATGAACAGCGGGGTCTCGGCACTGGTGCGTCCGCTGCCACCGAACCGAAAGCCGGAGCGTTCGTTGAATGCGCGCCAACACACCACCACATCGGCGACGCCCGACGCGACGGCCATCGCGGCGTGCACGACCGTACCCGCGGCCGCGCCGCCCCCGTGATGCACGCGGGAAAAGAAGCTGAGGTCACCGATGCCTACGTTTCGGGCGATGTCGATCTCGTCGCTGGAATCCATCGTGAAGGTGACCATGCCGTCGACGTCGCTGGGTGTGAGGCCGGCGTCGTCGAGTGCGGCACTGACTGCCTCGCATGCCAATTGCAGCTCGCTGCGCCCGGATTCTTTGGAGAATTCGGTTTGGCCGATGCCGACGATGGCGCAGCTGCCGGGCAGCGAACTGCTCATGCGCCAGCCTCGTCGAGCAGGCTGAGCACGGCCGTGCCGGAGACGTGATCGCCAAGGCTGTTGGACGCTTTAAACGTCACCTCGACGAAGTTCTCATCCAGCGCCCCCTGGCGGGAACCTCTAGTCTTGCCGGTCACGCTGCCGGTAAAGCGCAGCGGATCATCCGGAAAGCACGGCACACCAAGGCGAATCGAAAGCTTCGTGACCATCGCTTCGGGACCGGCCCAATCGGTGAGAAAACGCACGCAGTATCCATTGGAGGTCAGGATGTTCATGAACAAGTTGGGCGAGCCCTGCTTGTTGGCGTAGTCGCGGTCGTGATGCACCGGCATGAAGTCACGCGACGCGATCGCACCGGCGACGATCATCGTGGTGGTGATCGGGATTTCGAGCGGCGTCACCTCGTCGCCCACCTCGATCTCGCTCCACTGCAAGGTGGCAGTGCGGGTCTTGGCTGTCGTCATAGCCGTCCTTCCGGGTATGTGCTGCCGAGGTGAGCCAGCTGCTGGGAAGCCGAACCCAGCGTGAGTTCGTTCTGCTTGGCCCATAAGAAGTAACGATGCAGCGGATAGGTGGTGTCGATGCCGATCCCGCCGTGCACGTGTTGGGTGGTGGCCGCGACGCGGGCACCGGCCTCGGCGGCCCAGAACTTCGCGATCCGTGCTGCGCGATCGGCCGGCCGGCCTTGCGCGATCAGCCAGGCTGCGTGCCAGGTGGTCCACCGCATCGCCTCGACGTCGATGAATCCGTCGGCCATTCGCTGCTGCACCGCCTGGAAGCTGCCGATCGGGCGGCCGAATTGCTCACGGCCGGTTGTGTATTCGGCGGCCATTCGCAAGGCCCGGTCGGAGACGCCGAGCTGGATCGCACACAGTCCAACCAGCGCGCGGGTGTATAACGACGAGACCAGAGAATCCGGGCCCTCAAGCCGATCAGCGGCGGAAACCGTTGCACCGTCGAGAAATACATCGGCACGCGGCTCGCGGGTGGTGGTCGCGGCCGGCCGGATATCGACGCCAGCGGAGGCGGTCGCCAGCAGGAACAAGCCAGTCTCGCCGTCTCCGGTGCTGGCGGGTATCAACACTGTGTCGGCGAACTGGGCGGCCGGCACCAGCTCTTTGGTGCCGTCCAGCCGCCAATTCGGGCCGTCGCGACGAGCAGCGGTCGCGGGGTTGCTGGGGTCGGAGCGGCCCGGTTCTTGCAGACCCGCGGTCAGGATGTGGCTTGCATCGATGACGCCGGGCAGGAAGCGTTGCTGCTGCTCGCGACTTCCATACCGGGCGATCGGGTCGGCGCCCAGCAGCAGCGTCGGATAGGCGGGCACCGGAGCCACGCTCCAGCCCACTTCAGCCAGCAACACGCCGAGTTCCACGAAGCCACCGCCGTTTCCGCCGACCGACTCCGGCAATGCGGTGCCCAGCAGGTCGACGGCGGCGAGTTCTTTCCACAGCGCGGCGTCGTAGCGCGATTCGCCGGCTTCCAGTTCGGTCAGCCGTTGCGGTGTGGCTCGGCGCTCGAAGATTTCTCGGGCCAGCTTGCTGATGGTCTCTTGCTCTTCGGTAAACGTGAAATCCATAGGGTCACCCGGTCATTCGGCAGCGGGCCGGAACTGGTGCAGCACAAGGTCGTTATCGAAAGGCTGGTAGAACACCTCGACAGGCATCCCTACCGTGACGTCGGCCGGGTCGATGTCGCATAGGTTCGATACGAGCCGTACTCCTTCCGCGAGCTGCACCAGCACGACGATGTAGGGATAGTCGAAGAACGGGAACCGCGGTTCGTGCGGCATCACGTAGCTGTACACGGTGCCGCGCCCTGACGCCTCGACCGCTTCCCAGTCTAGGGAACGGCATTTCGGGCACATCGGCCGCGGCGGGTTGCGCAGCGTTCCGCATCCATTGCAGCGCTGGATCAGCAGTTTGTGGTCGCGCAGCCCGTTCCAGAAGAACTCGGTGTCGGGGCTGATTGTCGGAGCCAGTCGGGTCGCCATCAGCGTTGTGGCCTGAATCGCAGCACGCGAAATCGCTGGCGGCCCAGCACTTCACCATTCTGGTCGGTGTAGGTGATCAACCAGGTCAGGAAGAAGCCGGTGCCCAGCGCTGTCTTCTTCTCGTCGGAGACGTCCTCGAACACTGACGTTGCGCTGATCACATCGCCCAGCCGGGGATAGCGCTCAATTTCGAACTCCGAGTTGGTCGCCACGGTGCTGCTGTATCCGGCCTCATCGAGAAACGCGGTGGGATTGTTCTTGATCTCCATCGGCGCTCCGCCCCGCTCTCCGATACCCTCGAGTTTCGGCGACGGCATCGTCCAGGTTTGCAGCATCACCGGTGGTGACACGATGCCGCCGAAACGCGACTTGGCCGCGAACTGCGGGTCGAGGTAAACGGGATTCATGTCGGCGAGCGCGTATGCCCAGTGCCGGATCATCGGTTGATTCACCGGATCCGGTGCTAGCGACGGCTGGCCGCTGCCTCCGGTGGGCTGGCCGACAAGCGCTTTCAGCTTGTCTAGTACCTCGGTGTCTGCGTTGGTCACTGAGCTGGTCCTCCTGACTTCTCCGTCGCGCGAAGATCGCGTGGTGCTCGCGGCATGCCCAGTCCGGCCATCGCGATGATGTCTCGTTGGATTTCGTTGGCGCCGCCTCCGAATGTGCTGATGACCGCAACCCGGTAGGCGGATTCCAGTGCGCCGCGCAGCGGAGCGTCGGCGCCGCGGCGTAAACCGTTGTGGTCAAGCACTTCCAGCAGCTGGCGGGCGACCAGTGGGGCCAACTCCGTGCCGAAAACCTTGGCGGCCGAGGCTTCTCCCATGCTAAGTGCACCTTTGGTCATCGCGGCGTTGACCCGCAGGTTCATCAGTTTGTATGCCGCGACCTCGGCCTCGACCCGGGCCAGCGCCAACTGCACCCAGGGCTGGTCGATAACATGACCGCCGTCGAGCTCGGTGCTGGCTGCCCACTGCAGCGTCTGCTCGAACAACGGCTCGAGGGCACCGAGGTTGCCCAGGGCGGCGCGTTCGAAATTCAGCTGGGTGGTAATCAGCTGCCAGCCCTGGTTTTCACCGGCCACGATCGCGCTCGCCGGGACCCGCACATTGTCGTAGAACGTGTAGAAGGTGGAGATGCCCGGCATGGTGTGTAGCGGCTGCCAGGAGAATCCGGGCGACGAGGTAGGCACGATGAAGATGGAAATACCCTTGTGCTTCTTGGTGTTTGGATCGGTCCGCGCAGCGAGCCAGATGTAGTCGGCGTATGCGGCGCCGCTGGTGAACATCTTCTGGCCGTTGATCACGTAATCATCGCCGTCGCGGACGGCGGTGGTGCGCAGCGATGCCAGGTCGCTGCCCGCCTCCGGCTCGGAGTAGCCGATAGCGAACTCGACGCTGCCCTCCAGGATCGCCGGCAGAAACTTCTGCTTCTGCTCCTCGGTGCCAAACTGCATCAGGGTAGGGCCGACGGTGTTGAGGGTCACCAGTGGGATCGGCGCGTTGACCCGTCGCGCTTCTTCGGCGAAGATAAACTGCTCGATCGCCGAAAAGCCCCTTCCACCATATTCTTTGGGCCATCCGACACCGAGCAGGTCGGCGGCTGCCAGGGCGCGCACGCACTCGCGTACTGCGGGCCCGCCTTCGATGCGTTCGCTGACCGCCGCCTGCCGTTCGGGCGTCATGACCTGGTCCATCGTGGCGCGGATCTCGTCGCGCAGCTGTTCTTGCTCGGGCGTGTATTCGAGTTGCATCGCTCAGGCCCCCAGCCGGACCGGCATTCGTTTGACCCCGGGCACCATGGTGGCCCGCATCCGGTCGACCTCGCCGGCCAGTTCCAGCCGGGGAAAGCGGTGCAGCAGCTCCTCGAACATCACCGTCGCCTCCAGACGAGCCAGTTGCGCGCCGACGCATGAATGTTCACCGCACCCGAACGCGATGTGCGGGTTCGGATGCCGAGTCACCTTGAACTCCTCAGAGTCGCAACCGAATACGTCCTCGTCGCGGTTGGCTGACCCGTACAGCATGACCACGACATCTCCCTCGGCGATCCGCTGACCGCGGATCTCTACGTCGGCCATTGCTGTGCGCGCCATGTGCACCACCGGGCTGTTCCACCGCAGCATCTCCTCGACGGCGTCCGGAATCAGCGAGGGATTCTCGGCGAGCAGCCGGCATTGGTCGGGGTGGGTGATCAGCGCGAGCGTGCCCAGCGCGATCAGATTGCGGGTGGTCTCGTTGCCGGCAACCAAGAGCAGGAACGCAAAGTTCAGCAGGTCTTCGTCGGTGAGCCGCTGCCCGTCGATCTCGGCGCCGGCCAGTACCGACAGTAAGTCGTCACGGGGTTCGGCGCGCCTGGCTCCGATGAGTTTTTGGAAGTACTCGAAAAGCTGCCCGGCGGCTACCAGCGGATCGAGTTCGATCTCCGGGTCGGCGGTTCCGGTGGCCGCGTCCGACCATTTCCGGAATTGCTCCCAGTCATCGGGCGGCGCGCCGATCAGCTCGGCAATCATCCGGGTGGGTAGCGGAGCGGCGATCTGTTCGGCGAACTCGTGAACGGAGTCCGGCTGGATGCCATCGAGGATTCCCCGAACGATCTGACGGATCTTCGGCTCCAGCACGGCAACCCGGCGCCGGGTGAACCCCGAGTTGATCAGCTTGCGCATCTGCCGGTGCCGCGGCGGGTCGGTGAAGATCAGGCTGCCGGGCTGGACCGGGCTCGGCATGTGCGGATCGGGGATGGTCACGCCCTTGGTGGAGGAGAACAGGGCCGGACTGCTCGAGACGAACCGGATGTCCTCGTATTTCAACAGCGCCCAGAAGTTGGTGACGTCGTTCCAGCAGACCGGCGTCGTCGCGCGCAGCTCCCGGTATGCCGGATAGGGATCGCCGGCGTAGAAGTCGGGGGAGTGCAGCGCGGCCGCGGGCCAGGACTCAGTGTGCACGGCACTCCCTCGGCAGGACCGCGATCGTACATTTGGATACGATCTGTCCGGTGCACTCTGTTTACTCTGGCGGCACCGTCAATGTCAATATGCTTGCTGTCAAGCTGAAATAGCGATAGTGCGCGCGACGGCGACGCCGGGCCATTGACGACACCGGCCCGACAGGTGTACACCAAACGTTGAGCCGCCGGACCCTCGTAAGGAATCAACATGGCTGAGCCCCGCTCACTGATCGACAGCTACGACGTCTACATCGACGGGCAGTGGGTCAAGCCCGAGAACGGCCGCTACGACGACATCAATCCCGCCACGGAGGCGGTGATAGCCAGCGCGCCCGACCCGAGTCCTGCCCAAGTGGACAGCGCGATCGCGGCTGCCCGCGCCGCGTTCGATGCGGGACCGTGGGCCGACGCCGGTCCCGAGCAGCGCGCGGGCTGGCTCAACCAGCTCGGCGAGGCGTTGCTCGCGCACGCCGACGAGTTCTTCGCGTTGGCGCAACTCGAGTGGGGCTGCACCGGCAATGAGCGGGTCATCCACGTGGAGGGGCCGGCGTTTTCGGCCTTACAGGCCGCCGAACTGGCCACCCATCCCGTCGAAGAGCAGATCGAGGCTTACGGCGCGGCGGGCACCACACTGCTGCGCTATGAGCCACTCGGTGTCGTGTCGATTCTGACGCCGTGGAACTTTCCGCACACCCTCAACGCGATGAAAGTGTGCGCCGCGCTGGCCGCGGGCAACACCGTGGTGCTCAAGCCGTCGCCGCTGGCACCGGTCGCCGGTCTGGCGTTGGCCCGAATCATCGACGAGCACACCGATATTCCGCCGGGGGTGGTCAATGTCGTTACGCCGTCCGATATCGAATCCAGCAAGCTGCTGACCATCGATCCGCGGATCGACATGGTCAGCTTCACCGGAAGCTCGGCGGTCGGCCGCGACGTGATGGCCGCGGCCGGTGGCACGATGAAGCGGCTGCTGCTCGAATGCGGCGGCAAGTCGGCCAGCATCGTGCTCGACGACATCGCGCTCAGCGACGAGACATTGGAGCGGATGATGTTCGAGTCGTGCTCCTTCCACGCCGGTCAGGCCTGCATACTGCACAGTCGGCTGTTGCTTCCCGAGTCGATCCACGACGAGATCGTCGACCGGCTGGTCGCTTTGGCCCGCACGGTCAAAGTCGGCGATCCCACCGATCCCGACGTGCAGATGGGCCCACTGATCAGCGCCGCACAGTTGCAACGCGTTCAGGCACACGTGAATCGGGCTCTTGACGACGGCGCCAAGCTGGTGACCGGCGGTGGCCGCCCAGCGGGATTGGATACCGGGTTCTACTTCGAGCCGACGATCCTTACCGGTGTCACGCCGGATGCGACGATCGCGCAGGAAGAAGTTTTCGGACCGGTGCTGTCGGTTCTGCGCTATAACGACGACGACGACGCGGTGCAGATCGCGAACAACTCGCAGTACGGTCTTTCCGGCGCGGTGTGGGGCACGGACGTGGACCGTGCGGTCGCCGTTGCGCGTCGGGTTCGCACCGGGCAGATCGCGGTCAACGGTTTCGGTCCCGGTGGTGCGCCGTTCGGCGGCTTCAACCAGAGCGGGTTCGGCCGGGAAAG
>NZ_JBATXN010000509.1:0-3471 GCF_049673265.1 Mycobacterium sp.
CAACGCGGTGGCCGTCACGATGATGGCGCCGCCCCCGAGACCCTGCAGCGCCCGGGCCCCGACCAGCATCGCCATCGACTGCGAAATGCCGCACAACACCGATCCGACGACGAAGAACGTCACCGCCGCCTGAAACACCCGCTTGCGGCCGAACAGGTCACCGAGTCTGCCGGCCAGCGCGGTCATGATTGTCGAGGCGAGCAGATAACTGGTGACCACCCAGGACTGATGGCCGGCTCCACCCAGGTCGGCGACGATCGTCGGCAGAGCGGTGGCGACGATGGTTTGGTCCAGCGCCGCCAGCAGCATTCCCAGCATGATCGCCAGGAAGACGAAATTGCGTCGCTGCGGACTGATCGGTGTGTGGCCGGATTCGGCATCCGGGCGCGCAGTGATCTGCGCTGTCATGCCTGCCTTCCCGTCGGGCACCTTCCCGCGGGGGGTGGCGACTTAGTGCCCGCCTTGTCCTGTCGTCGGCGGCCGCGAGACACACTGAGCCGAGTACAGCTCTTCACCGAGCTTGTCCATCAGCTCCAGCTGCGTCTGCAGGTAGTCGACGTGGTTCTCTTCGTCGGCCACAATCCCCTCGAGCAGGTTGGCGCTCGTCGTGTCCTGCTTTTCGCGACACATAATGATGCCCGGCTTGAGCCGGTTCAACACGTCGTACTCGATTGCCAGGTCGGCCTCGAACTGTTCGCGCAGCGTCTGGCCGATGCGTAAGGAGAAAAGGCGCTGGTAGTTGGGCAGCCCGTCCAGCAACAAGATGCGGTCGGTAATCGCCTCGGCGTGCCGCATTTCGTCAAAGGACTCGGCGCGGGTGTGGCTCGCCAACTCGGTGAAACCCCAGTTCTCCTGCATCTTGGCATGCAGGAAATACTGATTGATCGCGGTGAGCTCGCTGGTCAACTGTTCATTGAGCAGGCGCAAAACATCAGGATCACCTTGCATTATTACTCCTGTCAAAATGGCCGCAGCGGCCGTTGCGGTCACGCTACAACACGCCAAAGCCGTTGTCACCCAAGGTAATACTCACTCAGGCCAGCTTTCCCTAACTAAAGCAAGCCTAGGTTGAGTGAGGCAACGCCGACAGTGTGCAGCGGGGCGCGCGTCCATCGCGGAAATTGTCCAGAGGCGAGGCGCTGGCTCCGAATACTTTCGTCGGCAACGGCGGTAACGCCAGGGCAAATACGTTAAGGCTGGTCAGCGGCGTGTCGACTCGGCTGACGTGCACTGACTACTTAGGTTAGCCTTCGCGAACCAGGTTAGGTTAGACTCTACTAATAATGTACGTATGCCTGTGTGTCGGTGCGACGAGTCAGACGGTGTGTGACGCCGTCGCCCGTGGCGCGTCGACTTCCAAGGAGGTCGCCGCGGCCTGCGGGGCCGGCACTGACTGCGGACGTTGCCGACGCACGTTGCGGGCGATCATCGCCGAGGCCGCGCAGTTGGAGACAAGCGGCTCGCGGTAGCGGGCTTCGTCAATGATCAATGGCCGCGCCGGCCGGTGAAATCGGCCAGCGCCGCTGCGTTTGCCTGCCCACCGAGTAACTGTGCGAACTGGTCGTTTTCCCGAGCGGTCGCCGCGGCTATTTCCGCACGAGTCGGTTCGACGATGGTCTGCTTGACCGCGATCAAGCTCGAAATCGGCCGAGAGGCAAGGATTTCAGCGTGCCGACGGGCGTCAGCGATCAGTTCTGAAGGTTCACACACCTTCCATACCAGGCCCATTCGCAGCGCCTCTTCCGCGCTCACCCACTCCGACGACATCAACAGCCAGGCGGCGTTTTGCCGGCCCATCAATTGCGGCAGCAGATACGACGACGCCGCTTCCGGCGCGACCCCGAGGCTGGTGAACGGGCACTTCAGCCGAGCCGTCGACGACATGAACGCGATGTCCGCGTACCCGAGGATGGTCGTGCCGATTCCGACGCCGACGCCGTTCACCGCGCATATCAGCGGCTTGGGAAACCGGCTCAGCACGTCGATCATCGTCGTGAAGTGCGATCCCTGTCGAGCCATTTGCGGGTCGGTGATGCGTGCTTGCATCTCTTTGAGGTCGTTGCCGGCGCTGAAGGCTCGTCCGGCTCCGGTCAACAGCACAACCGCGACCTCGGGGTCGCCGGCCGCTGACGTCAGCGCTTCGGCGGTGGCCTGGTAGAGCGCCTCGTTGAACGCGTTGAGCGCGTCGGGCCGGTTCAGCGTGAGGGTGCGCACCCGGTTCTCGTCATCGCTGCGCAGTATCACGGGTGTCTCCTCACGTCGTGAACGGTGTTTTCAACACGTAGCGGCTGGTTGGCACCGTGTCGATGTTCTCGTTGGCGCCGAATGCCGATGTGCTGGCGACCATCCGGCCCACCCGGTGTTGCAGGTCGGCGTCGTCGGAAGCCCCGAAAAAGGCCTTCAGGTCGGTAATCGCCTCGGCCGGGAACAGCTCTTCGACGATGCCCGCCAGCGCCGGCGCGTCCGGCGTGAGCGCTCGCACCACGGCGTTCTGGGTGTAGCCGAAGGTCGACTGCGTCTCGATCGCCACCGGCGTGTGGTCGCGCTGCCAGCGGGTCAGCCAGCTCGGCTGATCCAGCTCTGCAGGCCGACGCAGCAAGGCCATGTTGGCTAAACCCGTTGTGCGGCTGCCTAATTCCAGCGGTGCTTGCAGCGGAACCGACTCGGTGACCAGATAGGCCGCGAGGTGGTCGCACTCCACCTCGAGCAGCCGCAGCGCCGCCGCGATCTGATCGCCGTAGCACTGTTGGGTCCAGATGCTCACCACGGCGGCCACCGGCGGGTCGAGCGTCGTCAGCGTCATCAATGAATGACGCACTGCCGCGTCGCGGACGTTGACAGCCAAACCCGCGACGTCGAGCTCAAGGATGGCGTCGGCGACCGGTCCTCGTTGCCGTTGGCACCAGTCGTCGTCGCGGTCCGGCGCCATCAGCACTGCAACTACCTTTTCCATCGCTACTCTCCTCGGGCCCACCGCGGCAGGATGAAAACCCCTTCGGCTTCGACCGTGACACCCTCTTCGTCGGCGAGGTGACCCGCAGCGAAAGTCTTGACCCTGTCGGTCCGGGTGGTTATTGCTTCGGCGTGCAGCTGCCCCAGCCGGGTGGCTCGCACGTAGCGCAAGCTGATCGTTCCGGTCAGACGCGGATTCACGCCGTCGCTGGCGGCCTCCCCCAGCAGATGATCGAGAACCAGAGCGGCGATGCCGCCGTGCACATGACCGGGCGGTCCCTCATAGGCGGCGCCCAGATGCAGATCGCACCAGGCCTTGCCTGAGTTGTCGCGATGGATCGCCACCGGAGGGGCGATCGGATTGCGAATCCCGATGACCGCATTGCCCCAGGCCATCCGCTCGCCACTGGCCAGGTAGCGCACGCCGAAGGTCCCGTCGAGTTGTTTTTGACGTAAACGTGCGGTGGCCGAGTCGATCTCGGACTTGGCCGCAGCGACGACGGCGGCGTCGGCCTGGGT
>NZ_JBATXN010000510.1:0-3690 GCF_049673265.1 Mycobacterium sp.
TCGCGATCCCATCCGGGCGCTCCGCCGGCGCCACCACCGCCGTCGTACCCAAGCGTCGGCGGGCAGCGGGCACCGAGCTATCCGCAACAGCCTCCGCCACTGAGCCGGCCGGCAGCGTCGTCGCCGAACCTGCAGCCACAAACGAAGATGGCTGCACCGGCGGTCAGCAAGCCGCCCGAGGTGGGCAACCTCGCCACCAAGATGATCCAGGCGATTCTGCCCGGATCGGGCACACCGGATAAGCCACCCGGATCCGCCACCATCGGTCGCGCCAACGACAACGACATCGTCATCCAGGACGTCCTCGCGTCGCGCCACCATGCGTTTTTGGTCCAGTCCCCGCTCGGCACCGAAATCCGCGACGCTCACAGCGTCAACGGCACGTTCGTCAACGGCGTGCGCGTCGGTTCGGCGGTGCTCAGCGAGGGCGACGTGATCACGATCGGCAACGTCGACCTGGTCTTGACCGACGGCAACCTGGTCCGCCGCACCGAAGCGGCCACCCGTAGCGGCGGCCTGGAGGTCAACGGCGTTCACTTCAAGATCGATGGGAAGGAGCTGCTGGACAACATCTCGCTGACCGCCCGGCCCGGCACGCTGACCGCGATCATCGGTGGGTCCGGCGCAGGGAAGACGACGCTGTCGCGGCTGATCGCCGGATATACCCGCCCCAGCGCCGGGTCGGTTACCTTCGAGGGCCACGACATCCACGCTGAATATGCGACCATGCGAAGCCGGATCGGGATGGTCCCGCAGGACGACGTCGTTCACCGCCAGCTGACGGTGAACCAGGCACTGGGCTACGCCGCCGAGCTGCGGCTACCCCCGGACACCAGCAAACAAGAGCGCGCCCAGGTCGTCGCGCAGGTGCTCGAAGAGCTCGACCTGACCAAGCACGCCGACACCCGAGTGGACAAACTCTCCGGCGGGCAGCGCAAACGCGCGTCGGTGGCACTCGAGCTGCTCACCCAGCCGTCGCTGCTGCTGCTCGACGAGCCGACTTCTGGTCTGGACCCCGCGCTGGACCGGCAGGTCATGCTGATGTTGCGCCAGCTCGCCGACGCCGGTCGGGTGGTGCTAGTCGTCACCCACTCTGTGTCCTACCTCGATGTCTGCGACCAGATATTGCTGGTTGCCCCCGGCGGCAAGACCGCCTTCAACGGACCGCCCAGCCAGGTCGAGGCGGCGTTGGGAACCACCAACTGGGCCGACATTTTCGCCAATGTGGGGGCCGACCCGGACGAAGCCAATCGCCGCTTCATGGAACGGAAGGGCGACAGACAGGCGCAAGCCCCGGCCAGGGAAACCCCGGCAGACTTGGGCGCGCCAGTGCACACCGACTTATTGCGCCAGCTCTCCACGATCGCGCGCCGCCAGGTCCGACTCGTCGTCTCCGACCGCGGCTACTCGGTGTTTCTTGCGGTACTACCGTTCTTGATCGGTGCGCTGTCGCTGACCGTGAAGGGCCCCAAACCGGGGCTCGGTCCCGCTCTCCCCACCGGACTTGCGCCGACCGAACCGCAGTACATCATGGTCCTGCTCAACATCGGCGCGGTCTTTATGGGCACGGCGTTGACCATTCGCGACCTGATCGGCGAGCGTCCGATTTTCCGCCGAGAACAGGCGGTCGGTCTGTCCACCACGGCTTATCTGCTGGCCAAAGTCTCCGTGTTCTTTGTTTTCGCGACCGCCCAGGCGGCGATCGCGACCTTTATTGTCAGGCTCGGCAAAGGAGCACCCACAGCGCATCCG
This sequence comes from Mycobacterium sp., assembly GCF_049673265.1. GTDB lineage: Bacteria > Actinomycetota > Actinomycetes > Mycobacteriales > Mycobacteriaceae > Mycobacterium. The sequence continues at coordinate 1,753 of NZ_JBATXN010000510.1, forward strand.
CCGTTCTTCGACAACTCCACGTTCTCGCTGTTCACCACCGTCGCCGGCACCTGCGTCGCCTCAGCCATGCTCGGCTTGCTGTTGTCTGCGGTGGCGCAGTCCAATGAGCAGATCATGCCGCTGCTGGTGGTGTCGATCATGTCGCAGCTGGTGCTTTCCGGCGGGATGATCCCGGTGACCGGCAGGGCGGGCCTTAATCAGCTGTCCTGGGTAACGCCGGGACGGTGGGGGTACGCGGCAGGGGCGTCGTCAATCGACTTCCCAAGCCTGGTGAAGGTTCCGCAAATCCCGACGAATGACCCGATCTGGCAACATTCGAAGCACATCTATCTCTTCGACATGGTCATGCTCGCGGCGTTGTCGGTGTTCTACATCGGCTACGTGCGCTGGAATATCCGACTCAAGCGCTGAAGCTCAACGCGGTCAGCTGCCGGTAGGCGTCAAGCTCGCCAGGGCGTACTCGCTGATCGCGATCAGAGCATCGGTCGCCGAGCGACGGTCCCGAGCGTCGATGTTGATCACCGGCACATGCCCGGGCAGGGTCAGCGCCTTGCGCACTTCGGAAACGGGATACTGTGGGGCGCCGTCGAACTCGTTGACCGCAATGAGAAATGGCAGGTTGCGATGTTCGAAGAAGTCGACCGCTGCGAAGCTGTCCTGTAGTCGCCGGCAGTCCACCAGAACGACCGCGCCGATCGCACCGCGCACCAAGTCGTCCCACATGAACCAGAATCGGCGCTGCCCTGGCGTACCGAACAGGTAGAGCACCAGATCCTCGTCCAAGGTGATGCGACCAAAATCCATCGCTACCGTGGTGGTGCGCTTGTCCGGGGTGGCCTCCACCATGTCGACGCCCGCCGAAGCATCGGTGACCATCGCCTCGGTCCGCAGCGGCATGATCTCCGAAACGGCGCCGACGAACGTCGTCTTACCGGCGCCGAACCCGCCCGCGATGACGATCTTCGTCGACGCGGTGTCGCGCGCCTTCGGATGCGATTGGGCCCCTCCTTTAGAGGGCTCGTAGGCCACGGAGCGTCCTTCCTATCAGTTCGCGGCGTTCGTCGCGGGTCGAGTGATCGGTCAATGTCCGGTTCACTCGAAGGTAGCCCGACGTGACCAGATCGCCGACCAACACACGCGTGACACCGAGCGGTAAATCCAGCCGAGCCGAGATTTCGGCGACGGATGGGCTCTTGACGCACAGTTGGACGATCCTGCCTCGCACGTCGTTGGGTGGCCATCGGTGAAAGAGCGCCGACTGCAACGTCTGCACCGGCGCTTCGAGCGGAAGCTCGACGCTGGCCTTGGTCCGTCCGGCCGTCAGGGTGTACGGGCGGACCAGGTTGGCCTCAGCTGCGGGTGGCGGTGACCCCGGTGGCCCCGTTGGCTCTTGGCTGTCCATCGCGGCTCACGAGTGGGACGCGGTCGGTGACGATGCGGGCCGTGTAGCGGCCCGCTGAGGAACCGACCCATCGGACGGAGCACGTCGGGTCGATTGCACGACGTTGCCCACCCGCTCGACAAGGACGGCCATCTCGTAACCGATCTGACCGATATCACAAGACGTCGTGGCCAGCGTTGCCAGATGCGAGCCGTCACCGACCCGCATCAACAACAGGTAGCCGTTTTCCATCTCCACCACCGACTGCAGCACCGCGCCGCCGTCGAACAGCTGCGCGGCGCCGGACGCCAAGCTGGCCAGACCCGACGACACCGCGGCGAGCTGATCCGCCCGCTCCTGCGGCAGGTGCTCGCTGGCCGCGATCAGCAACCCGTCGACGGATACCAGCACCGCGTGCGTCACCCCGGGAACCTCGCGGGCGAAATTCGATACCAGCCAATCCATGGAGTTGTCCGAGCGGGGTGAATCGTAGGCATCGGAAGCAGGGGTCATTCGTTATCGGATCCTTGATCTATCTCGCGGGCGTGCGATCGTCC
>NZ_JBATXN010000511.1:0-1885 GCF_049673265.1 Mycobacterium sp.
GAACGACCACCATCGCGATACTGTTGGCTGCCAACGTATGCAGTATTGTGGGTCCGACATTCGCCGCACAAGCAACCACAAAGGAAGACGTCGCGATCAACGGGACGTACCGCGTAACGTCAAACGGCAACTGGGCCAAGATCAATGACCAGTACAACTACGAGCCGACGGTCGTCAGCACATGGACAATCAGCTCGTCATGCTCCAATTTTCAGACGTGCAGCGGCACGATGAAGAGCGACCAGGGCTGGAGCGCGCCAATCTCCTTGACCGACGGGCTGTCGTGGTACGTCAGACGTGACGTGCCGAATTGGGAGCGGTGCCAAGACGGCACCGCGTTCACCGGGCAGCAGACCTTCTACTTCTACCCAGTTGACCCCGAAGGTAGTGGTGAATACCAACTCGGTTCGCCGGTAATGGCCGGCAAGGACAAGACGATCGGCCCCAGCGGCGCCTGCGGGCAAAACCAGTGGCTTGGTATCGAACTGCCGCTGCGGCTCGACAAGATCGGCTAACTAGCCAGTAGAACCCTTTAGGTCGGAAACAAGTCCTGCCACTTCTTGGGCGCCGTCGAGGTTGCCAGATCCGACTGCTGGTACAACTTCCCATCCGGAGCGACGTAACTACCGGTACGCGGATCGTACGGGGCAACCGCGATCGACGGCGTGGGTCGAGATGTCTTGGCCCCGAATGAACTTGGATGTGCCTGCGGCGGCGCACCGTTGACTGTGTCGGGCGGTGGCGGACCTGTCGGGGGTGGGGGCACGGCGGGTGGCGGAGGGGGAAGCTCGCCCTGGGCGGGGACATCGAGTGGCGCGATGGGCGGGAAGTCCGCCGCCTGCGTCGACATGTTGGCCGACGACGGTGCCGGTGGCGCGGCTGCGCCCAGCGTGCCCGGTGGTGGAGTTGCTCCCCGCGGCCCGGGGGTTGTTCCGCGCGGGATGGCCCCAGGCGGCAGCGGTGTTCCCTCGATCGGTCCGAAGATTCGGTGGTCGACGGTGACCCGATCGTCGGGCGGTATGCCCTGAGAGAGCAGGTTCGGATCCAGGGGGTAAGGGCCGAGGACGTGCTGGCGCATCGCCAGCGGCATGAACGGCTTGTCGCTGTTGCAGATTTCGACGGTGGGCGCGCGCTTTCCGGGGTGTCCCATGCAGGGATAGTTGCGGGCGCCGCGAACCGAAAGCGGTGAATCCTGCGGCAGCTTGCAGTACAACCCGTCCGGCGTGTCGATGTCGCTGGTGTCGGACGGGGATCGCCACATGTTTGGCGGCAAGAAGCCGACCGTGCAAATAGGCGGATCGTCGACCGTGAATGAGAAGTCGCCCTTGGCCCAACCCTCGGGATGGTTGAACTGCGCTGCCGTTTGCGTGACCGCAACGCCCGGCGGCAGCAACACCAGCAGCTGCTCCATCGAGGGGTGGTAGGTGACGCCGATCTGCCCGATGGTGGTCAGGTTGGCAAGCAACACCGGCAGCGTCGGCTTGATCTGTTCGAAGAGCCGCGACGCCTCGTCCGCGGCGCCCGGTCCATTTTGCAGCAACGTGCGAAGCCGGGAATCGTCGGTCGCCACCACATCGGAGATCCCTGCCAGGCTACGCGCCCAGGCGCGGACGGAGTCGGCGGTCTTCGCCTGGGAATCCAACAGCGGCCCAGTGTCTTCGGTCAGGGTTCGCGTGCGATCGACAACACCGTTGGCGTCGGCAGAGATTCGCGACGTCGAGTCCGACAACGATCCCAGATCGTATCCAGCCCCGTTGAAGGCTTGGAATGACTCGTCGAGCAATTGACCGATTTTGTTTTTGGGAAGGCTTTTGATCAACTCGTTCACCTGGTCGAGCATCGGTCCGACCGCTTGCGGAATCGTGGTGTCATGCATGGCAATAAC
>NZ_JBATXN010000512.1:0-20341 GCF_049673265.1 Mycobacterium sp.
AGCTTCCGGTGCGGGCGGCGGAGGTGGCGCCGGCGCCTCGGGAGCCGGTGGTGGCGGCGGTGGCGGTGCTTCGGGAGCCGGCGCGGGCTGTTCGGGCGCGGGTTGTCCCGGCAGATGTTGGTCGCCCTGTCGCTGCGGGCTCGAGCCGGTCGAACCGGTCGATCCGGACGAGCCGGTCGACCCAGCCGCCGACGACGCCGGTCCGCCGGTATTGGGAGTTATCGGGATCGGCGGCAGGTTGAGCCGCTCCTGCGGGATATCCGGTGGCGGAACAGGTGGTTGACCGTTGATCCGCAGCGGACCCTTGGCGCTGTTGAGCAGCGTCGCCCAGCCGCCGTTGCCCAGGGTGGCCCCGATGCTGCAGGCAACCTGCCGGCTGCCCGCCGACCAACTCGGCAGCGACAGCGTGCTGTAGATCAGCGTCAGCGTGGTGCTGCGCAACTGCACCGGCGCGAGGTAGGCGTCCGTCAGCCGGGTGCAGGAGTCCTTGATGAAGGCGTCCTGCTCGGGCTCGGGAGGCAGCGCATCGGGGAACTTGGCGAGCAAGTTGACCGTGCCGGTGACCTCCATCGCGTGCGGGGCCGCGCAGTCGATCGGGATGTCCGTGGGTTGATTGGTCGCAGGGTCGATACCCAGGCAGGTGCCATCGGGCCACACCTTCGACTGGTCGACGTCGGAGACCTTGCCTTTGAAGGCGATCTGTTCGTTGCCCGTGCCCGGCAGCTGCAGACCACACAACATCCGTCGCTCGCCGGCCTGCCGCCATGCTTTATCGCCGGACCACAACATGCTGATGATGAACTTGCTGTTCGGGTCGAACTTGGCGCCCAGGTAGCGCCGCACAGCTGACTCGCACTGTTCCTGGCTGATCTGCTCGATGCGGGTGGCCGACGGCGGCGGGGCCTCGGGGCCGTATTCCGAACCGGGGAACGCGCGCATGTCGACGGACTCGGCGACTTCAAACCGGTGCTCGTCTTTGCAGTCGACGATGGTCGCGGCTTCGGGCATCCGATCCGGCCACATCAGGCAGTTGCCGCTGGCGGCGTGGTTGAACGCGTCGTTACCCTTCGAGCCCGTGCTGGGCACCGGGTCGATGTACCCGGTCAGCCGCCCGGGACCATTGCCGATCGGTAGCGCGGTGACAAGGCCGGCGATGAGCAGACCACCCAGAGCCGTCAGCAGCAACGCGCGCCGGGTGGCCGAGGCCTGCAGAGCGTCGAGCCACTCGACCCGCGGCAACCTGAGCCCCGGCCGGCTGGCCGGTGGCTCGTGCTGCTCGGATGCTTTCGACATTGGCTCTATTCTGACAGGCTCACCGGGTTCCGTGACAGCTGATGCAGAAGTAATGCATGTGGTTATTGCTGGCGGGCGCCTTCCGCGTAGGGTTCTAGGCCGTGATCGACCTGAAGCTGCTCCGCGAAAACCCCGACGCCGTACGCCGGTCCCAGACCAGCCGAGGCGAGGACCCGTCCTTGGTCGACACCCTGCTGGCAGCCGACACCGCCCGGCGCAGCGCGATCTCGACAGCCGACTCGTTGCGCGCGGACCAGAAGGCCGCCAGCAAGCAGGTGGGCGCGGCCTCGGCTGACGAGCGTCCGGCGAAGCTGGCGCGGGCCAAGGAGTTGGCCGAGGAGGTCAAGCGGGCAGAAGCCGAGCAGACCGAGGCCGAGGCGGCGTTCACAGCTGCGCACATGGCGATCTCGAACGTGATCATCGATGGCGTGCCGGCCGGCGGGGAGGATGACTACACCGTCCTGGACGTCGTCGGTGAGCCGGCTGCGATCGACGATCCAAAAGATCACCTGGAACTCGGCGAGGCGCTGGGTCTGATCGACATGGAACGCGGCGCCAAGGTGTCGGGTTCGCGGTTCTACTTTCTGACCGGCCGGGGGGCACTACTGCAACTGGGGCTGCTGCAGCTGGCGATCCGGCTGGCGGCCGACAACGGTTTCGTCCCGGTCATTCCGCCGGTGCTGGTGCGCCCGGAGGTGATGTCGGGCACCGGTTTCCTCGGTGCGCATGCCGACGAGGTGTACCGGGTGGAGGCCGACGACCTTTATCTCGTCGGCACCTCCGAGGTGCCGCTGGCCGGCTACCACGCCGACGAGATCCTCGATCTGTCCGGCGGGCCGCTGCGCTACGCCGGTTGGTCGTCGTGCTTTCGCCGCGAAGCGGGCAGTTATGGCAAGGACACCCGCGGCATCATCCGGGTGCATCAGTTCGACAAAGTTGAGGGTTTCGTCTACTGCACGCCGGCCGACGCCGAGGCCGAGCATCAGCGGCTGCTGGGCTGGCAGCGCGAGATGTTGGCCCATATCGAGGTGCCTTATCGGGTAATCGACGTGGCCGCAGGCGATCTCGGGTCGTCAGCGGCCCGCAAGTTCGACTGCGAGGCGTGGGTGCCGACCCAGCGCGCCTACCGCGAGCTGACGTCGACGTCGAACTGCACCACATTCCAAGCCCGCCGACTGGCCACCCGCTACCGCGACAGCGGCGGCAAGCCGCAGATTGCCGCGACGCTCAACGGCACGCTGGCCACCACCCGCTGGCTGGTGGCCATTTTGGAAAATCACCAACGGCCCGACGGCAGTGTGCGCGTTCCCGACGCGCTGGTGCCGTTCGTCGGTGTCGAGCTGCTGGAGCCTTAGCCGACGCTGGCGAAGGTGGGGCTGCCGGCCTCCAGCGGAACGCGAGCGGCACGCGCGGTGAAGCTGATCGCGTGATACCACCCGCACAGCATGGTGAGGTCGAGGATTTCGCGATCGTCGAACTCGCCTCGCAGTGCCTCCCACAGGGTGTTGTTGATGTCCCGGTGATCACAGAGCGCGTCGACGGCGCGAATCAACAGCCGATCCCGCTCGGTGGTCCAGCACGGATCTTCGGCGCTGCCGTGGGTCAGCGAGCCGATCTGGTCTCGATCGAGGCGCGCCTTCTCCGCGAAAAAGGCGACGTGCACACCCCATTCGTACTCACAGCCACAGCGAACACAGGTTCGGTCGATGACGATCTCGCGGTCACGAAGGGACAGCGACAACGCGCGGCTCAGCTCGTAGCCGCCCCAAGATGTCATAGCTTCGGCCATGGGTAGGTTTTTGGCCACGGTGCGAAACAGCGCGATCGGTGGCACTTTTGGCGGCATCATCTTCTGAAGCTGTGCGCCCGCGGCAGGCTCATAGGGTGGTTCGAGAGCGCCGATGCGAGGCGTTACTATTTCCGTAACCATGGAAAAGAAAGCTACGTTACGGAAACCGAAACGTCAATCGGCGGCACGACCCGGCCGTGCCGTCCGCGGATCAACAACTGGTCGTCCCCTGATGGCCGCGCTCGACCTCCTCGGTCGACGATGGTCATTACGGATGCTGTGGGAACTGCGCGACGGCCCGCTGGGAGCCAGGGCACTGCGCGAGCGCTGCGACGGCATGTCGCCCAGCGTCCTCTATGAGCGCCTTGGTGACCTGACGGGCGCTGGCCTCATCGTGCAGCGGAACGACCAGTGCTACGAGTTGAGCGAAGTGGGCCGGTCGCTCGGCAAGGCGCTCGTTCCGTTGGACCAGTGGGCGCATCACTGGGCGGAGGCAACGCGCAGCGGCGCTTAGGCGTCCACCGGCGTTGACGCCGTGGAAGTTTGGGCATGGCGCCGTTGCCGTTCGATGGTGGCGAAGTAGAACGCGAACGCGAACGCGAAACTGGTGAATAGGCTGGACACGAAGTACAGCCACGGCCGCCGTAGACCGCGGCGATAGCCGTCGACGATCGTAAATAGCGGCAGCAGAATCACATTGGCGATCGTGTAGTCCTGGCTCGCCGAGCTGGCGGCAGGGTTGGTGAACATCAGCCGGATGTAATCCGACCAGCTGCCCGGTCCCCAGATCGGGTTCGTCGCCCCGTGCGTGTACTGCTGCACGAAGTGGATGTTGAACCACCAGCCAAGCACCACAGAGGCGACGCCGACGATGTAGTACACCGCTTCCAGCGGCGACAACGATGGACCGCTGGACGGTCGGGCAAATACCTGTGGGTTCGACACGATGAGCCAACCGATGACCGAAAGCCCGAGTACTGCATGCACCAGAAGCGACACCATGGGCGCAGTCTCACCTCGTCGACAAGTTTTGTCAATATTGTCAGAACTTTGACTGGTAGGTTGCTGGCATGGTGAGGCCCGCGCAGACGGCGCGCAGCGAGCGCACGCGGGAAGCGCTGGTCCAGGCCGCGATGGTGCGGTTCCTGGGCCAGGGCGTCGAAGAGACGTCGGCCGAGCAGATAGCAGCCGACGCCGGAGTTTCGCTACGAACCTTCTATCGTCACTTCAGCTCCAAGCACGATCTGCTGTTTGCCGACTACACCGGGCTCACCTGGTTCCGAGCCGCGCTCGACGCACGGCCCGCCGACGAGCCGGTCATCGATTCGGTCCAGTCGGCCGTCTTTGCGTTTCCGTATGACGTTGAGGCCGTGGCGAAAATTGCCGCGTTGCGCAGCGGTGAGATCGACCCCGACCGCTTCGTCCGCCATATCCGGGATGTGCAGGCCGACTTTGCCGATGCCATTCAGGGGCAACTACAGCGCCGTAGACGCGCGTCAGACCAGTCGTCCGATGCGGCTCTGCGCATAACGGTGATCGCCCGGTGCATCGCGGCCGCGGTATTCGGGGCGATGGAGGCGTGGATGATCGGGGACGACCGGTCACTCGGCGAGTTGGCCAGGGTGAGCCACCTGGCGTTGGAGTCGTTGCGGGCCGGGATCGCCGATGCATGGCTGCCGAACTCAGTTTCGTCATAATTGACAAAACTTTGAGCGCATGCCAGCCTGCATTCCTGGAGGGCAGGACATGACTAGCTATGACGCGATCGTTATCGGCGCCGGCCACAACGGGCTGGCCGCCGCGGTGCTGCTGCAGAAGGCCGGGCTGCGCACGCTATGCCTGGAATCGAAGCTCTACGCCGGCGGCATGGCGTCCACCGTCGAGTTGTTCGACGGCTATCACTTCGAGATCGCCGGCTCGGTGCAATTCCCCACCGCGCCGGTGGTCCGCGAGCAACTCGGCCTGGACACGATTCCGACCATCGACTTGGACGTGATGTCGGTGGCGCTACGCGGCGTCGGTGACGATCCGTTGGTCCAGTACAGCGATCCGATCCAGCTGTTCACCCACCTCAACGAGGTGCATGGCGCCGACGCCGTCAACGGAATGGCCGGGTTGATGGGTTGGAGCCAGGCGCCGACGCGGGCATTGGGTCGTTTCGAGGCGGGTACACCGCCAAAGACAATCGACGAGATGTATGCCTGCGCCACAAATGAATTCGAGCGCTCGGCGATCGATGACATGTTGTTCGGCTCGGTCACCGATGTGCTGGACCGCTATCTGCCCGACCGCGAGAAGCACGGTGCGCTGCGCGGTTCGATGACTGTGTTGGCGGTCAACACCCTCTACCGCGGTCCTGCCACTCCAGGCAGCGCGGCCGCACTCGCCTTCGGGCTGGGTGTTCCCGAGGGCGACACCATGCAGATGAAGAAGCTGCGCGGCGGTATCGGCGCGCTCACTGCGCATCTGAGCGACTTGCTGACGCGCAGCGGCGGCGAGGTGCGGCTGCGTACCAAGGTCGCTGAGATCCTGGTCGTCGACGGTCGGGTCAGCGGCGTGCGCACCGAGGCAGGCGACACATTGACCGCCCCGATCGTCGTTTCCGGCATCGCACCCGACCTCACCGTGAACGAGTTGATCGACCCCGCGGTGGTGCCCGCCGATATCCGCGAACGCTACGCGCGAACCGATCACCGCGGAAGCTACCTTCAGATGCATTTCGCTCTGAAAGAGCAGCCCAACTTCGCCCCGCCTTACCAGGCGCTCAACGAGCCGGCCATGCAGGCCTCGATAGGACTGTTCTGCACACCGGAGGAAGTTCAGCTGCAGTGGGAGGACGCTCGGCGCGGGATCGTGCCGGCCGACCCGACGGTGGTGTTGCAGATCCCGTCGCAGAACGATCCCGACTTGGCGCCCGAGGGTAAGCACGCCGCATCAGCCTTCGCGCTGTGGTTCCCGATCGAGGGCGGCGCGGATTACGGTCAGGCCAAAATCGAGATGGGTCAACGGGTCATCGACAAGATCACCCGGTTGGCGCCGAATTTCGAAGCCAGCATCATCCGGCACACCACCTTCACGCCCAAGCACATGGGGGTGATGTTCGGCGCCCCGGGCGGCGACTACTGCCACGGGTTGCTCAACGCCAATCAGATCGGCCCGAATCGGCCTGGCCCGAAAGGCTTTCTCGGCCAGCCGATTCCGATCGAGGGGCTGTACCTGGGCAGTGCAGGATGTCACGGTGGGCCGGGAATCACGTTCATCCCGGGATATAACGCGGCCCAGCAAGCGCTGGCCGACGCCGCGCGCTGAGCAGGCGCGCGCTAGTGCTGCTGGTCCAGCAGCCGGTCCAGCAGCGCGGTGAACTTCTCCGGGTCGGCCGGCGTGAACGCAGGGCTCGGCCGGGTCCCCGGCACGTCCAGGGTGATCAGCGTCGACCGCAGCGGCCGCCGCACATCCAGCGGTAGCCAGCGGCGCAGGTCCGAGCTGCCCCAGAGGCGGAACCGGTGCATCAGCAGGCCCAGCGGTTCGGCCTTGTACCCGCGGATCCTGTCCAGTGCAATGATCTTCGAGGTGCCGGACGGAAAGTGGTAGCGGCGCAGCGTGATTGCCTCCCGGTCCAACTGGACCAGGCCATCATCGTAGCTCGCCGCGCTCATCGTCGGGAGCTCCGAAGCTCATGGCCCCGCGTGGTGAGGCAGCGGCCGTTCTCCAAATTCCACTGCCAACCGTGCAGGTTGCAGGTCAGCGTGCTGCCTTCGACCACGCCGAACTTGGACAGGTCGGCTTTCAGATGCGGGCATCGACGCTGAATCTCCCAGCCGTCCATGGTGATTGACGCGGTATCGTCGTGTGCCTCACCGAACCAGCCGTCGGCGTAGGCGATCCGCTCGTCGGTCAGGCATTTGAAGAACGTGTACAGGTATTCGTTGTAGCCACCGACCCGCCACGCCTTGAATCGGGTGGACAAGAAGATCGTGTTGACCCAGTCGGGCTCGTTGTCGCGCAGCACGGTGCGCACCAGTTCCGGTGGAATCGCAAAACCGTAGCGGAACTTCTCATCGGGAATCGCTTCCCGCACAGTGCGTTTCGGAAAGTCGAGCACCACCCTTTGCGGGCCGATCACCAGCTCGACGGGGTAGCCGATACCGTCGCAGATCTCGTCGCTGGCCAACATGATCGGCTCGAACACCGCCCGCAGCGGCTCCAGCAGCGAGTCGCCGGTGACAGGTGCCCAGCTGGCCTTCTCTGCCGCCAGCACCGGTTGCATACGGGCGGCGTAGTCGGCGATGTAGGCCGCCTTGCCGGTGGTGAAGATGGCCTCCACTTGATCGGTGGGCAGCGGGTGGCTAAGCGAGTTCAGTTGTGCACCGCAGAATTCAGCAGTCGACCCGGGCATCATCAACAGGCCGCGGTCGTGGCCGTGCGTGCGCATCTGGTCGAGGAACACCATCTGGTCGGGGAAAATGTTGGCGGGATCGCCGTGGTCGTCGTTGAGGTCGCGCAGCTCGGGATCCAGGAAACACGGTGGGCCGGCTGACGGAATCACCCACGTCGCGCCGACCTGTGCGACATATTGCCGCGCCCGGTCCATCTGGCGCTGCCGCTTTTGAGTGCCGAACGTCTCCTTGGCTCGCGCCGGCATGTCGTAGACCATCGGGTACCAGATCGCGCCGGAATACTGCAGCATGTGCACGTCGATGTCGCCAAAGTCGGCGTGCAGCACATCCAGATCGACCGGCCGGGCGTCGTTCATGTTGAACGCTGTCGTCACACCGTCGGAGACCACCAGTGCGGAATCGCCGATCGGGCCGTCGGCGGGCGCCCGCAGCGCGATGACCATGATGTCGAGGTCGCCCTTTGGCCCCGAGATCCGGTGCTTAACCGAGTCGGTGGTTTCGAAGAACCGGTGAAACCCCAGATTCTGCAACGCATCTTTCAAGTCGGGCACCGGATAATCCGGCAGCAACACCATGGCGTCCTTGTTGACGTGCGCAGTCAGCAACTTGGCGTCGAAGTGGTCCTTGTGCAGGTGTGAGACATACAGGTAGTCGCAGTTTCCCAGGCTGTCCCAGTCCAGCTGGCTGTTGTCCGGGAAGGGAAACCACGAGGCAAAGTAGGCCGGATTGACCCAGGGGTCGCACAGAATGCTGCCCGCCTGGGTCTCGATCCGAAAGCCAGCATGGCCGACGCTTGTAACCCGCATTTGCCGCCCAAGCCTAGCGGCGATCGTGAGGGCGGCTGGAAGCCGGGCGAAGCGGGTCGCCGCCATCAACCTAGCGGCGATCGTGAGGGCGGCTGGAAGCCGGGCGAAGCGGGTCGCCGCCATCAACCCAGCGGCGGAGCCGAGGGTACGACCCGACCTGTGGCAGCCGTCCAGCCGCAAACACTAGGGTGGTTGAGCGTGGAACCGGTATACGGGACGATCATCCAAATCGCCCGGTTGACGTGGCGATTGCAGGGTTTGCGTTTCATGCTCGACGGCGTAGAGAACGTGCCCACCACCGGCGGCGCCGTCATCGCCATCAACCACACCAGCTATTTCGACTTCACCTTCGCCGGGTTGCCCGCCTACAAGCAGGGGCTCGGGCGCAAAGTGCGGTTCATGGCCAAACAAGAGGTCTTCGATCACAAGATCACTGGGCCGATCATGCGCAAACTCCGGCACATCCCGGTGGACCGGGCCAGCGGCGCCGCGTCGTTTGACGCGGCCGTGCAGGCTCTCAAGGACGGTGAGCTGGTCGGCGTCTATCCCGAAGCGACGATCAGTCGCAGCTTCGAAATCAAGGAGTTCAAGTCCGGCGCCGCCCGGATGGCGATCGCCGCCGACGTGCCGATCGTTCCGCACATCGTGTGGGGTGCCCAGCGAATCTGGACCAAGGGCCATCCCAAGAAACTGCTGCGCCCGAAGGTGCCGATCGAGGTGGCGGTGGGCGAGCCGATCCTGCCGACGCTGCCAGCCCCCGACCTGACGGCGTTGCTGCATTCCCGAATGCAGCATCTGCTGGAGCAGGTGCAGGATTCGTACGGTCCGTATCCGGCGGGCGAGTTCTGGGTGCCGCACCGGCTGGGCGGCACCGCCCCCACGCTCGCGGAGGCGGCCCGGCTGGACGCCGAGGAAGCCAGCCGACGCGCAGCCGCCCGGGCCGCTCGCGGCCGCGCTGATCCGGCGAGCGCACCGGAGTAGCAGCATGGAGCCGGTTTTCCGAACTCTCGAGATCGCGGCTAAAGCCTTGGTCACAGCGACCGGCACCAAGATCACCTACCAAAACCTGGAAAACATCCCGCGGACCGGCGGGGCGGTGCTGGCAATCAACCACACCAGCTACGTGGACTGGCTGCCGGCCGCGCTTGCTGTGCATTACCGCGGGCGGCGCATCCGTTACATGATCAAGGCCGAGATGCAGCAGGTGAAGGTGGTCAACTTCTTGATCAGGCACACCAAGACCGTTCCGGTCAACCGCGGAGCCGGGGGCGAGGCCTACGCCGAGGCGGTGCGGTTGCTGCGCGCCGGCGAGGTGGTCGGCCTGATGCCGGAGGCGACGATCAGCCGCAGTTTCGAGCTCAAGGAGTTCAAGACCGGCGCAGCGCGGATGGCGCTGGAGGCCGGTGTCCCGATGATTCCGTTGATCGTGTGGGGTGCACAGCGGATCTGGACGAAGGACCACCCGCGGAATGTGGGCCGCAAAAAGATCCCGGTCATCGTCGCGGCGGGCAAGCCGTTGCCGGCCGACGGTGACGTCGAGCAGCTTGACGCGGCGCTCCGCGACGAAATGACGACGTTGTTGCATCGCGTCCAGGAGGAATATCCCCGCCCCGAAGGCGAGTTCTGGGTACCGCACCGGCTTGGCGGAAGCGCACCTACGGTAGCGGAGGCAAAGATTCTCCAGGACACTGAAGACAGCGAACGAAGGGCTAAGCGCCAACGGCGACGCGCCGAGCGCGGTCAGTAGCGCGGCGAGGGGCGCTCGGGGTGCGCGTCGGGGGCGAAGAAGCGGCGCCGAGTGGAACGAAAGGAGCTCCGATCATGGCAGAGCCGTTTTACCGATTCGGTGAGTGGATCGTGCCACCGGTCGTCGCGATGAACGGAACCAAGTTCACGTTCCAGGGCCTGGAAAACATTCCGCAGCGGGGCGGCGCGATACTTGCTCAGAACCACACCAGCTACCTGGACTGGCTTCCCCCGTTGTTCGCCGTGCGGGAACGGGGCCGGCGGATGTACTTCATGATCAAGGCCGAGATGGCCGACGTGAAGGCCGCGAACTACGTCATCAAGCACGCAAGGCTCATTCCGGTGGACCGCAAGCAGGGGCACGAAGCGTTCGAGGTAGCCGTGCAGCGGCTGCGTGATGGCCAACTCATCGGCATGCATCCCGAGGCCACCATCAGCCGCAGTTTCGAACTTCGCGAGTTCAAGACCGGGGCGGCCAGGATGGCCTTGGAGGCGCGGGTGCCGATAATCCCGATGGTCGTTTGGGGCGCCCACCGTATTTGGCCCAAAGATCACGAAAAAAAGGTGTTTCGCAACAAGGTCCCGATCACGGTGGCCGCCGGCCGTCCGCTGCCTCCGCGGGGCACCCCCGAACAGCTCAACGCCGCGCTCCGCGAAGTCATGAACGAGATGCTGTACCGGGTGCAAGAGGAGTATCCGCATCCGCCGGGCGAGTTCTGGGTGCCGCGGCGGTTGGGCGGCAGCGCACCAACCCGGGAACATTCCCAGCAGATCAGGTTCGCCGAATTGCAAGAGCGCCTTCATAAGCGCGGAACCGACGGCGTGACGCGGCCGGGGGAAACCCAGAGCGGAATACATTGATCGCTGGCTGCGAAGGCGGATCGGCCCAGTGACCCTGCCTGCCCTGATCGCCTGCGATGTGGACGGCACCCTGATCGCCGACGACGAGAGAATCTCTTCGCGCACGCGCGCGGCTGTGCGCGCAGCCGTCGAGGCCGGGGCCCAGTTCGTGCTGGCCACCGGCCGACCGCCGCGCTGGGTGCGGCGGGTGGTCGACGAGCTCGGGTTCGCGCCGATGGCGGTGTGCGCCAACGGCGCGGTGATCTACGACCCCGCCACCGACCGTGTGCTCTCGGCCCGAACGCTGTCCGCCGACACCCTCGGCGAACTCGCCGAGATCGCGACGCGCGCCATCCCGGGCGCCGGGTTGGCCGTTGAGCGGATCGGCCGCAGCGCGCACGATGCGGCGACGCCGCAGTTTGTCAGCTCGCCGGGCTATGAGCATGCCTGGCTCAATCCGGACAACACCGAAGTGTCCATCGAAGACCTGCTGAGCGCCCCTGCGGTGAAACTCCTGGTGCGCAAGGCCGGTGCCCGCAGCGGCGATATGGCCGCCGAGCTCGCTAAGCACGTCGGCCTCGAGGGCGACATCACCTTCTCCACCAACAATGGGCTGATCGAAATCGTGCCGTTGGGCATCAACAAGGCCACCGGTATCGCCGAACTCGCGCGCCCACTTGGCATTACCGATGATGACTGGGTTGCGTTCGGCGACATGCCCAACGATGTGCCGATGTTGTTGCGGGCGGGCCACGGGGTGGCGATGGGCAATGCGCATCCCGACGCGATAGCGGCCGCCAATGAGGTGACCACACCCAACACCGACGACGGGGTGGCGCGGGTGCTGGAACGCTGGTGGCTGTAGCGCTGTCGCCGCGAGCGTAACGCCACTGCGAATCCACGCCCGAAAAACCGCCGTGGCGTTACGCTGGCGATCTTTTCGCCGCTCAGTCCGCCGGATGGACCGGTGAAAACCGCTCGAGCTGCGTCGGTGGTCCGGTCGGCGGAGACGGCGGCAATTCCTCGACGACACCGTCGATCACCCGGCTGATGTGACCGCTGAGCCGGTCAAAGTCCAACGTGCCGTGCTGGAAATTCTGCTTAACCCATTGCGGCTCCTGCAACTCGCCGCTGGTCGGCAAGCCCAGAGCACCCCGCTCATAGCCGAGTGAGGCCCACGCGTCATAGATGGCTCCGGTCACGGGTTGCGCACCGGTGTCCGGCGACCAGTACATCGCGCCCTTGTCGAAAGTGGCATAGCGCGCCGAGCCTGCCCCGGTGGCTTCCGGTGATGTCGGCGCGCCCAGCACGCTGGTCAGCCCGCCCATCGACTGCCAGCGGTCATATATCGCGCCGCCCCGCAGCGCCATCGCCAGGTCTTCGGGGCTGGGCGGGCTATTGAAATGAGCTGCGGTGTCCCGGATTTCGTCGAGAAGCCCATAGCCGACGTTGCCCGGACAGTCGGTGGCGCCGACGTCGCGGTGGCTGAAAATAGTCGGCAGCGTCGCCGTGGCATCGACAGGAACGTTGGTGTCGGGTCCGCCGGCCGAGGCCAAGGTGACTGTTCCCTTGGGGTTGACATGGTCCAGGCCGAGCCGCCAGCCGAGCAGTCGCCCGACCGTGTGCAGCTGGATGGGCGTAGGCGCGACGTCATCGAAGTTGCCAATCATCGCCACACCCCACGCCTCGCGGTTGAAGCCGCCGGTGTGGTCGCCCTGCACCGGCCCGGTGAGTGCACCTGCTCTGCCCTCGAACACCTGGCCGTACTTGTCGACCAGTGCGTTGTAGGCAATGTCGCACCAGCCCAGAATCTGGGTGTGGTAGGCGTAAATCGATTGGACGATCGCAGCCGAGTCCTGCGGCTGGTAGTCGTTGCTCTCGCCGGTGTGGTGAACGACCGCGGCGCGGATGGGCTCGTCGAATGGCCGGTTTCCGCAGCGCACCAATTCATCGGCGCCCCATTGCGCGCGACCGATGATGCTGGGTGGTTGACCCGCCGCGATGACGGCGGTGGGCGCCGTCCACTGGGTGTCGGCCGGCGCCTGCGGCGGGGAAATAAGGACAGCTGAAATGTTTTGCGCCAGCGGTTGTCCAACGGTGGCCGGCAGGTAGCCCAGCTCGGTCGTGGTCGGCGTCGAGCCCTTCGGCGGCACAGTCGGCGCCGCGCCGGGGGGTCGGCTGATCGCGATCTGAACGGTCGTGGTCTTACCCACGAACACCGGATCGGTTCCGGATCGCCCGGGTGCCGACCCTTGGCCGCCCGGGCCCGGCAGCGCCTCGGCCTCATGCGTTTCATGCCATGGCCCCCACGAGCCGTCGGCATGGCGTGCGCGTATCCGCGCCGACGTGCCGCTGAGGTCGCCGCCGGCCAGCCCCACCATGGAAAACGGTGTGCTTTGGCTGACTTCGCGGACCGTTACGCCACCGCCGACCCCGACCAACGGTTGTTGGGTGAGCTGAGTATCGCCGGCGCGGGCCGCCTGATGGTGCTGGTCGCGATGCCCGGGGGACTCGACCGCCCACGGCACGATGACGGCTGTCGCCGCGATGGCGGTGAGCAACATCGTCGGTGCGGGACGGCGGGGCGGCACCACCCGATGTTACGTATGTGTCTGATGTTACAGATGGTTCGACACGCTACATAACTGAACTATGTCTGGTGCCGTTTCGGGTGGTCGTCCCGACGCCGGGGTCTCCGATCAGGGTGTCGGCACCGGTGGTGCCGCTACCGGGAGAGCCGGCACCGCAGCGGCCGGTGCAGCAGCGGCTGGTGCCGCCGCAGCCGCAGCCGCAGCCGGGTTGGCACCTTGCATTGCTTGCGTGATCCCCGGCATCATCACGCCCTTGAGCAGGTCGATGACCTGACCGGCGCCCAGCTGGTTGGCAGCGCTCATCAAGTCGCTGACCAGCCCGCCGCTGCCGCCGCCGCTTGCGCCGGCCGCCGGCGCAGCGCCGAGCGAGGGATCGCCGAGGATCGGATACGTGCCGCCGGCACCGGGGTCCAATCCGATCGGGTCGCTGATCGGGTATTCGCCCGGATTCGGCAGAGCACCAGAAGAAGGGGCGAAACCGGCCGGGCTGGTCAGCCCAGGCGTCAAGCCGCCGGGGCTGGTCAGAGCCGGGCTAGTCAACGACGGGTCAGTCAGGCCCGGGGTCGTTCCCGGTGTGACGCCGGGGGTCGTGCCTGGGGTCAGGCCCGCAGTAGCGCCCGGAGTCAGGCCTGCAGTCGCGCCAGGGGTGGTCGCCCCCGGAGTGGTCAAACCCGGTGTGGCCGCACCCGGAATGGCCGCACCCGGAGTCGTCAGACCGGGAGTGGTCAGGCCCGGCGTCGTGAGACCCGGGGTCGTGAGACCCGGCGAGGTCAGGCCCGGTGACGTGAGACCCGGTGACGTCAGGCCCGGTGCGGTGAGACCCGGCGAGGTCAGGCCCGGTGAGGTGAGGCCCGGTGAGGTGAGACCCGGCGAGGTCAGGCCGGGGCTGGTGGCACCGGTCAGGCTAGGCACCGGCGGAAGGTTCACCCCGAACTGGGACAGCCCTTGGGACAACGCGGACATCAATTCGCCGGGCAGGTCGGTCATCCCCGCGGCACGGACGAACTCGCGGTGCTGCGGTGCCGGCTTGGTGTCGGCTGACAAGTTGCACACGGCAACGTAAGCAAAAGGACTCGCGACCGCCAGAGCGGCGACTGCGCTCATGGCTGTCGAGAGCCTGCGTCGACGTCGGTTCGGCACGGAAGTCTCCTCAATCTGGACCATGTGGTCTGGCGTTTCATGCCTGCTTAAGGGCGGGCAAGGTGCCTGAGAGGCGATACTCGGGGCACGTGATCGATGGTACTGACGTGAATGGTGTGGCTAGTGTGACGAGATCGAATCGTGAGCCAATCGCGACCTTCGTCACTGAAAATGCGCTCAATCGTGCGGCGGGGCGCTGGTATTCGCGTTGTGAACGCAGAACACCCCGCGCCAACGCCGCCGCCAAGCGGGCTACGGTCGCGCAGTCGGATACCCTAGGCAACCGATGACCACTCGTTTCGACCTCTTCGTCGTCGGCTCCGGATTCTTCGGCCTGACGATTGCCGAGCGCGTGGCAAGCCAACTCGACAAGCGCGTGCTCGTCGTCGAAAAGCGCCCGCATATCGGCGGAAACGCCTATTCGGAGGCCGAGCCGCAGACCGGCATCGAGGTGCACAAGTACGGCGCGCACCTCTTCCACACCTCCAACAAGCGGGTGTGGGATTACGTGCGGCAGTTCACCGAGTTCACCGGTTACCAGCATCGGGTCTTCGCGCTGCACGACGGGCAGGCCTACCAATTCCCCATGGGGCTGGGGCTGGTTTCCCAGTTCTTCGGCCGCTACTTCAGCCCCGACGAGGCGCGGCAGCTGATCGCCGAGCAGGCCGCCGAAATCAAGTCGGAAGATGCCCAGAACCTCGAAGAGAAGGCGATCTCGCTGATCGGCCGTCCGTTGTACGAGGCGTTCGTCAAGGGCTACACCGCCAAGCAGTGGCAGACCGATCCCAAGGAGCTGCCCGCGGCCAACATCACCCGGTTGCCGGTGCGCTACACCTTCGACAACCGCTACTTCAACGACACCTACGAGGGTCTGCCTGTCAACGGCTACACGGCCTGGTGTAAGAACATGGCCGCCGACGAGCGCATCGAGGTCAGGCTGGATACCGACTGGTTCGACGTCCGCGACGAACTACGCGCCGCCAATCCGGACGCTCCGGTGGTCTACACCGGCCCGCTGGATCGCTACTTCAACTACGCGGACGGTCACTTAGGGTGGCGCACACTGGATTTCGAGGTCGAAGTGCTGCCGACTGGAGATTTCCAGGGCACGCCGGTGATGAACTACAACGACCTCGAGGTGCCCTACACCCGCATTCACGAGTTCCGCCATTTCCACCCTGAACGGGACTACCCGACCGACAAGACGGTGATCATGCGGGAGTACTCCCGATTCGCCGAGCACGACGACGAGCCCTATTACCCGATCAACACCGAGGCCGACCGCACCGTGCTTGCGGCCTACCGGGCCAGGGCCAAAGATGAAACCGCTTCATCGAAGTTACTTTTCGGCGGGCGGCTCGGCACCTACCAATATCTCGACATGCACATGGCCATCGCCAGCGCGCTGAACATGTACGACAACACGCTGGCGCCGCACCTGCGCGACGGCGCCTCGCTGGACGAAAACAACAAAGGAAGCATTCGCGGATGAGCAAAACCACCGCCGACGATGCAAGCCAAGCCGCGACCCGGCAATCCGGTAAGGCCGTGAGCCTGCTGGCCCGCGTCATCATGCCGCGTCCGGGTGAGCCCCTCGACGTGCGCAAGCTTTACCTGGAGGAGTCGAAGACCAATTCCCGGCGCGCGCACGCCAGCGACCGCACCTCGCTGCAGATCGGCCCCGAATCCGAGGTGTCGTTCGCCACCTACTTCAATGCGTTTCCGGCCAGTTATTGGCGGCGGTGGACGACGTGCACATCCGTGGTGCTGCACGCCGAATTGACCGGCACAGGCCGTGTCGACGTCTACCGCACCAAGGCCACCGGCGCCCGGATCTTCGTCGAAGGACGCAAATTCGACGGCACCGATAGCAAGCCGGCGAGCATCGAATTGCAGGTTGGACTGGAGCCATTCGAAGACGGAGGGTGGATCTGGTTCGACATCACCACCGACACAGAGGTGACGCTGCACGGTGCCGGCTGGTATTCCGACCAGCCCGCACCGGGTGTCGCAAACGTTGCGATCGGGATCCCAACCTTCAACCGGCCGAACGACTGCGTCAACGCACTGCGCGAGCTCACCGCAGATCCATTGGTGGACAAGGTGATCGGTGCAGTGATTGTGCCAGACCAAGGCACCAAGAAGGTGCGCGATCACCCCGATTTCGCCGCTGTAGCTGCACCACTGGGTGATCGGCTTTCCATTCACGACCAGCCCAACCTCGGCGGCTCCGGCGGATACAGCCGGGTGATGTATGAGGCACTGAAAAACACTGACTGTCAGCAGATCCTGTTCATGGATGACGATATTCAGCTGCAGTCGGACACCATTCTGCGCATCCTCGCGATGCACCGCTTCGCCAAGGCGCCGATGCTGGTCGGCGGCCAGATGCTCAACCTGCAGGAGCCGTCGCACCTGCACATCATGGGCGAGATGGTCGACCGGGAGAACTTCATGTGGACCGCGGCGCCGTATACCGAATACGATCACGACTTTGCCGAATATCCGTTGAGCGACAACAACGGTCGCAGCCAACTGCTGCACCGGCGCATCGACGTCGACTACAACGGCTGGTGGACGTGCATGATCCCGCGGCAGGTCGCCGAGGAGCTGGGCCAGCCGTTGCCCCTGTTCATCAAATGGGACGACGCCGATTACGGGCTGCGCGCCGCCGAGCACGGCTACCCCACCGCCACGTTGCCTGGCGCGGCGATCTGGCACATGGCCTGGAGCGACAAGGACGACGCGATCGACTGGCAGGCCTATTTCCACCTGCGCAACCGGCTGGTGGTCGCCGCGATGCACTGGAATGGTGACGTGTCCGGACTGGTGCGAAGCCATCTCAAGGCGACACTGAAACACCTTTCCTGCCTTGAATATTCGACAGTGGCCATCCAAAACAAAGCGATTGACGATTTCCTCGCCGGTCCAGAGCACATCTTCTCGATACTGGAATCCGCGCTGCCCGAGGTGCACCGGATGCGCAAGGCCTACCCCGATGCTGTGGTGTTGCCGTCGTCCGACGAATTGCCCGCGCCGTCGCAGCGCAACCGTGAGATGAAGCCGCCGGTGCATCCACTGACTGTGGGGTATCGGCTGCTGCGTGGCACGCTGCACCAGCTCAAGCAGGCAGACCCGGCGCATCATCGGCGGCCGCAGTTGAACGTGCCGACCCAAGACGCCCGGTGGTTTCGGCTGTGCACGCTCGACGGCGCCACCGTCACGACGGCTGACGGCCGCGGTGCCGTTTACCGGCAGCGCGACCGAGCCAAGATGTTTGCGTTGCTGTGGCAGTCGCTGCGCCGCCAGCGGCAACTGTTGAGTCGTTTCGACGAGATGCGCCGTGTCTATCGCCAGGCGCTGCCGGTGCTCTCCAGCAAGGAGAAGTGGGAGACGGTGCTACTGGAGGCCCCCTCGGCCCCGTCGGCCCGAGACAATGTGTCTGGCAATGGCCGACATCGCGCCTGATTCGGCGCCGCCGCAAGGTGAAGTGGCTGCGCTGGTAGCGATTCAATCGGCGTTGGGCAGCCGTCCCGGTGCGTTGGCGGCCGCGCGGGCGCTATCGCATTTCGGTGAGCACAGCATCGGCTGGTTGGCGGTGTCGGTGATCGGCGCGATCTTGCAACCGGCGCGGCGGCGAGCCTGGCTGCTGGCCGGCGTCGGGGCGTTCTCCGCGCACGCGGCCGCCGTGCTGATCAAGCGACTGGTGCGCCGCCCGCGGCCGCATCATCCTGCGGTCGCGGTCAACGTCGGCACGCCCAGCAAGTTGAGCTTCCCGTCGGCGCACGCCACCTCGACGACGGCGGCGTCCATCCTGCTGGCCCGTGTCACCGGAGCGCCGCTGCCTGTCATGCTGGTTCCACCGATGGCACTCTCGCGGGTGCTGCTCGGCGTGCACTATCCCAGCGACGTGGCTACCGGCGTGGTCGTCGGCGCCATAGTCGCAGCGGCCGTGGAAAGGGCAGCCGTTCGAATCGATGGGCGGCTGACAGGAACGGGCAAATGAGCCGCGCCGGCGACGATGCAGAGCGCAGCGATGCTGAGGAGTGGCGCAGATGAGTGAAGAGATCAAAGATGAAGCGCCAGTGACCGGACCGCCGGCAAACCTGGTCGTAGGCCTGTTCAAGGCGGTCCGCCCGCGCCAATGGGTGAAGAACGTGCTCGTGCTACTCGCGCCATTGGCCGCGTTGGGCACCGATGTCCGCTACAACTACGCCGACGTGCTGGGCAAAGAGGCCATCGCGTTCGTGGTGTTCAGCCTGGCCGCCTCGTCGATTTACCTGATCAACGACGTGCAGGATGTCGAGGCCGACCGCGAGCACCCCACCAAGCGGTTCCGGCCCATCGCCGCCGGCGTGGTGCCCGAATGGCTGGCATATGTCATGGCGGCGGTGCTCGGGGTGGCTTCGCTCGTCGTCTCCTGGTGGCTGACCCCGAACCTGGCGCTGGTGATCGCTGTCTACCTCGGTATGCAGTTGGCGTATTGCTTCGGCCTCAAACACCAAGCGGTGATCGACATCTGCATCCTCTCGTCGGCGTATTTGATCCGCGCCATCGGCGGGGGTGTGGCCGCCGGTATCTATCTGTCGCAATGGTTTTTGCTGGGAATTGCGTTCGCGTCGCTGTTCATGGGCGCCGGGAAGCGCTATGCCGAGCTGCAACTGGCCGAGCGCACCGGCGCCAAGATCCGCAAATCGCTCGAGAGCTACACCGGCACCTACCTTCGGTTTGTCTGGACGATGTCGGCCACCGCGCTGGTGGTGTGTTACGGGCTGTGGGCGTTCGAGCGGGACCGCTATTCAGGCAACTGGTTCGCGGTCTCGATGATTCCGTTCACGATCGCGATCCTGCGGTACGCGGTCGACGTCGACGGCGGTCTGGCCGGCGAGCCCGAAGACATCGCGTTGCGCGACCGGGTGCTGCAGTTGCTGTTCGTGGCCTGGATCGGAACCATAGGTGCTGCGGTTATCCTCGGCTGACGTGGCGGGCAAGATCCCCGTGCCGTCTCGCGGGCCGGTGCTGCGGGCAGTAGGCCGGCCGGCGTTTCGGTACGACACCACGGTGCGGGTCAGCCTCTGGGTGAGCGTGGTCGCGGTCGCGGTGTTGTTCGGGTGGGGTGCCTGGCAGCGGCGCTGGATCGCCGACGACGGGTTGATCGTCCTGCGGACCGTGCGAAACCTGTTGGCGGGCAACGGCCCGGTGTTCAACGCGGGCGAGCGGGTAGAAGCCAACACCTCGGTGGTGTGGACCTATCTGGTCTATCTCGGAGGCTGGCTGAGCTGGCCGATGCGCCTGGAGTATGTGGCACTGGCGCTGGCTCTGCTGCTCAGCGTGGCGGGGTTGGCGATGCTGATGTTGGGCGCCGGCCGGCTGTTCGCACCCGGGCTGCTGGGCCGACGGGCGGTCATGCTGCCGGCCGGTGCGCTGGTGTACCTCGCGGTGCCGCCGGCGCGCGACTTCGCTACCTCCGGCCTGGAAAGCGGGCTGGTGATGGCCTATCTCGGGCTGCTCTGGTGGATGATGGTCTGCTGGTCGCAAGCGATGCGGGTGCGCCCGTCCGGGCCCGTCTTCATCGGCACCCTGGCCTGTGTCGCCGGGTGCAGTGTGTTGGTGCGCCCCGAGTTGGCGCTCATCGGCGGCCTGGCGCTGATCATGATGCTGATCGCCGCCAAGGGCTGGCGGCGCCGAGTGCTGATCGTGGTGGCCGGTGGGCTGCTTCCGGTGGGCTACCAGATTTTC
>NZ_JBATXN010000513.1:0-6579 GCF_049673265.1 Mycobacterium sp.
GCGGCGGCCCGTGCTTGCGCACCCGACGGAATGGCGGCCGGGGTAGCGCGCCCGGCGGCTGCCCCCTGGTGAGGTCGCGGCGGCCGTCGGCCGGCGCGGACGGCGGCGACGGCATCGGCGAACGGTCCCCCGCTGCGGTAGCGCATGCCGGGGTTCTTGACCAGGGTTATCTCGATGAGCTCGCGCACATTGGGCGGCAGGTCAGCCGGCAACGGCGGCGGCGGCTCTTTGATGTGCTTCATCGCCACCGTCAACGCGCCGTCACCGGTGAACGGTCGCTTACCCGAAACCGCTTCGTAGCCAACAACTCCGAGCGCATACACGTCACTGGCCGGGGTCGCTTCGTGACCGAGGGCCTGCTCGGGGGCGATGTACTGGGCGGTGCCCATCACCATGCCGGTCTGAGTCACCGGAGCGGCGTCGACGGCTTTGGCGATACCGAAGTCGGTGATCTTCACCTGACCGGTTGGCGTGATCAGGATGTTGCCGGGTTTGACGTCGCGATGGACCAGGCCGGCGGCGTGCGCGACCTGCAGCGCCCGACCGGTCTGCTCGAGCATGTCCAACGTGTGGCGCAGCGAGAGCCGGCCGGTGCGCTTGAGTACCGAGTTGAGCGGCTCACCGTTGACCAACTCCATCACCAGGTAGGCGGTGCGCCCCTCGCCATTCATGTCGGTCTCGCCGTAGTCGTGCACGCCCGCGATCCCGGGATGGTTGAGCATCGCGGTCGTACGCGCCTCGAAACGGAACCGCTCAATGAACTCCGAGTCCTGGGAGAACTCCTGCTTGAGCACCTTGACCGCGACGCGGCGCCCCAGCCGGTTGTCCACCGCCTCCCACACCTGGCCCATGCCGCCGGTCGCGATGAGGCGCTGTAGCCGATACCGGCCCGACAGCATCACCCCTACTCGCGGGCTCATGGTCCTCCCTGCAGCGCGGCCTCGATCACGGCCCGCCCGATCGGTGCGGCAAGTGCGCCGCCAGTCGCGGACAACCGGTCAGCGCCCTCCTCCACGAGCACCGCAACGGCCACCTTCGGGCTCTGCGCGGGCGCGAAGGCGATGTACCACGCGTGAGGTGGCGTGTGGCGCGGGTCGGTGCCGTGCTCAGCGGTGCCAGTCTTGGATGCGATCTGCACGCCGGGGATCGCCCCTTTCTGCTGTGTGACATTCTCGGCGCCGACCATCAACGCTGTTAGCTTAGCGGCGACCTCCGGCGAGACTGCACGACGCTGCTGGTGCGGCGCGGTGGTGCTGATGTTAGCCAGATCGGGCCCCTGCAGGCTGTTCACCAGATAGGGCTGCATGGTTACACCGGCATTGGCGATGGTAGCGGCAACCACTGCGTTCTCCAGCGGGGTCAGTGCGACGTCTTTTTGGCCGATACTCGTCATTCCCAGCGCGGCGGCGTCCGGGATCGGGCCCGCGGTGGATTCGGCGACCTGCAGCGGGATGGGGTCGGGCGCGACGTCAAGGCCGAACGACTGTGCAGTGCTGCGCACCGCGTCGGTGCCGGTGCGCAGGCCCAATTGGACGAACGCGGTGTTGCACGACCGGGCGAACGCCTCACGCAGCGACACGGTTTCCGCGTTGATGCAAGGCGCGCCGCCGTAGTTCTCCAGAATGGCGGTGCTGCCCGGCAGTGGAATCGTGGCCGCGGCGGTGAGCTGCTCGTCTTCTCCTGCGCCGTTCTGCAGCGCGGCCGCGGTGGTGATCACCTTGAACGTCGAACCCGGCGGGTAAGTCTCGGAGATGGCGCGGTTGGTCATCGGCGAATGCGGGTCGTCGCGAAGTTGCTGCCAGGTGTGCGACTGCGCCTCGGGGTCGTGCGAGGCGAGCAGGTTGGGGTCGAAGGACGGCGAGGACACCAGCGCCAGGATTTTGCCGGTCGACGGCTCCAGCGCGACGACGGCACCGCGGCACGGTCCGTTGCAGCCCTGCTGCATCGCATCCCAACCGGCTTGCTGGATGCGCGGGTTGATGGTGGTGTCCACGTTGCCGCCGCGCGGGTCTCGTCCGGTGAAGAAATCGGCCAGCCGGCGACCGAATAACCGCTGGTCGGATCCGTTGAGCAGCGGATCCTCGGCGCGCTCCAGGCCGGTGCTGGAGTAGCGCAACGAATAAAACCCGGTAACCGGGGCGTACGCGGCGGCGTTGGGATAGACGCGCAGGAAACGGTAGCGGCTGTCGGTGGCGACCGAATAGGCCAGCAGCTGTCCGCTCGCGGTGATCTGACCCCGCTGACGGGAGTACTCGTCGAGCAGAATCCGCTGGTTGCGGGGATCGGCCCGCAATCCGTCGGCGGTGAACACCTGCGTGAACGTGGCGTTGAACAGCAACAGCACGATCGCCGCCATCACGGTCACCGAGATCCGGCGCAGGGAGGCGTTCATACTTTTTCGATCACCTCGGTGTTGGCGGCCGCGATCGGCGACGTGTTGCGCGCCGGGGTGCGGAACGGGCGCCGGGCCGAATGCGAGATGCGCACCAGGATGGCCAGCAGTATGTAGTTGGCCAACAACGACGAACCCCCGTACGACATCCACGGTGTGGTCAATCCGGTCAGCGGAATGAGGTTGGTCACCCCGCCGACGACGATGAACAGCTGGATGGCCAGCGCCGAGGCCAAGCCCGCGGCCAACAGCTTGCCGAAGCTGTCCCGTACTGCGATCGCGGTGCGCATGCCGCGGATGATCACGATGGTGTACAGCATCAACAGGCCGGCCAATCCCACCAGGCCGAGTTCTTCGCCGAACGCGGCGACGATGAAATCTGTCGACGCGGCCGGCACGGTGCCCGGCTGGCCATTGCCAAGCCCGGTGCCGAAGATCCCGCCGGTGGCGAAGCTGAATAGCGACTGCACGATTTGATATCCGGCACCGTCCGGGTCGGCGAATGGGTCCAGCCAGGTTTGGACGCGAACCTGGACGTGATCGAAAATGAAATACGCCGCAACGCTTCCCAGCGCGAACAAGGCCAAACCGATGATCACCCAACTGAACCGCTGAGTGGCGAGGTAAACCACCACCAGAAACGACGCATAGAGCAGTAGCGAAGTCCCGAGGTCCTTCTCGAAGACCATCACGCCGACCGAGATCACCCAGGCCGCCAGCAACGGCGCCAGGTCACGTGGACGCGGCAGATCCATGCCCAGGAAATGCTTACCGGCGCTGGTGAACAGACCGCGTTTGGCTACCAGCACCGCCGAAAAGAAAACGAGCAGAAGGATTTTGGAGAACTCAGCGGGCTGAATCGAAAAGCCCGGCAACCGGATCCAGATCTTGGCGCCGTTCTGTTCAGAGAGCGACCGCGGCAACATCGCCGGGATCGCCAGGATAACCAGTCCGGTCAGCCCGCAGATGTAGCCGTAGCGGGCGAGCTGTCGATGGTCCTTCAGCCAGATCACCACAAAGGCAAAAGCTCCGACTCCCACCAGCGTCCAGAGGATCTGTGGATTTGCGCGGGTAGTGGCCCCGCTGAGGCGGTCGTCGATGTCCAGTCGGTGAATCATCACCACGCCTAGGCCGTTGAGCAACGCCACTATCGGCAGCAGCAGCGGGTCCGCATACGGCGCAAAGCGTCGGATGGCCAGGTGGGCGCACGCGAACACCGCCAAAAACCCTGCGGCGTAAGTGATCAGCTGCCAGTTCAGGCCGCGCTCCTGGTTGGCCTGCACGAGCGCGAAGGCCGCCACGGTGATCAGGGCCGCGAAGCACAGCAGCAGCAGCTCTGCATTGCGGCGATTCGGCAGCGGTGGAGTGACGGCGACCGGCGGCTGTGGCGCGGTGGTCACGTCGGTTTCCGGCAGTTGGTACCCGGCTGGGGCGGCGCCGGACTGAGCGTTGTGAGAGTGGGCGCGGGCGGTGTCGGAGAGGAACTTGTCGGAAGTTGTGCTGAGGTGCTGGCGCCGGGTTGCGATGGCTGGGTCGTCGCGGGCGTGGGCGGGGGCGGCGAGGTCGGTGGCGACTGGGCGCGCGGGCAGAGCGGTAACAGCGATTCGGGCGATGACAATCTGTGCAGCTGTGCGTTCGCTTGATCGAGCGTTCCCGCTGGGAGGCCGGCCGATACCTGCGCGCGGGCCGACGGAGCCAAGTCAGACACCTTCATCGGTTGGCAATCTCGACTGCCCCCGACCTGACCATAGGGGATTATCGAAAGCTGGTTGCGATTGCCCAGGCATCCTTGTGAATAGGGGTTATGCAGCGGCAGACCCGGGATGGACACCGGGATGCCCCGCATAATGGATACGATGCCGTTGTAGTCGGCGACGTAGTAGTAATTGCGGATCACAGTGCGGCCGATGGCCAGCGCCGCCAGCACCAACAGCACGACGAGCGCGGCACCGATTGCAAGTCTCCGCCGCGAACGCCTCGGGCGGGCGAACGTATCGACTTGCGGCAGAACGCGTTTCACCACATCTTTGCGCGGGTTGATGGCCGACGCCCGGCCCGCTGCCGTGTTGGGTCGGGTCAGCTGGTCATACTCGGAGTCGCCCGATACCGCACCCGCGATGATCGGCTGGGTCGGACCGTAGTCGTAGTCGACGACGTCGGCGACCACCACGGTGACGTTGTCCGGGCCGCCGCCGCGCAGCGCCAATTCGATGAGCCGGTCGGCGCTGTCGGTGACGTCGGGAATCTTCAAGGCGTCAAGGATGGTTTCGTCGCTGACCGGATCGGAAAGTCCGTCCGAGCACAGTAGATAGCGATCGCCGATGCGCACTTCCCGCATGGTCAGCGTCGGCTCGACCTCGTGACCGGTCAACGCCCGCATGATCAGCGATCGCTGCGGGTGGCTGTGCGCCTCTTCCCGGGTGATCCGACCCTCGTCGACCAACGTTTGAACGAACGTGTCGTCCTTGGTGATCTGGGTGAGCTCGCCGTCGCGCAACATGTAGCCGCGCGAGTCGCCGATGTGCACCAACCCAAGACGGTTGCCGGCGAACAGGATTGCCGTGAGTGTGGTGCCCATCCCCTCGAGGTCGGGTTCCATCTCGACCTGTGCGGCGATCGCGGAGTTGCCGGCGTGTACCGCAGCGTCGAGCTTGGCGAGCAGGTCGCCACCAGGTTCGTCGTCGTCGAGATGGGCCAGCGCGGCAATTACCAACTGGGAGGCGACTTCACCGGCGGCGTGGCCGCCCATGCCGTCGGCCAGCGCCAGCAAGCGCGCGCCGGCGTAAACCGAGTCTTCGTTGTTGGAGCGCACCAAGCCGACATCGCTGCGGGCCGCATATCGCAAGACCAAAGTCACGGGCGCAGCTCGATTACCGTCTTGCCGATACGAACCGGCGTGCCAATGGGAACCCGTACTGCGGTCGTCACCTTCGCCCTGTCGAGGTATGTGCCGTTGGTCGATCCTAGATCTTCGACGTACCATTCCGAGCCGCGCTGAGACAGCCGGGCGTGCCGCGTCGAGGCATAGTCGTCAGTCAGCACCAGAGTGGAGTCGTCGGCGCGCCCGATCAACACCGGCTGGCCGGACAGCGTGATACGTGCACCCACTAACGCCCCCTCGGTCACTACCAGGTAGCGCGCCGCGTTGACCCGGCGCCGCGTCGGCAGCAGAGTGCCTCGCAACGTCAAGCCGCGTCGCACCATGACCGCGCCGGTCGGCGCGTAGATGTCAGTCCGCAAGATTCTCAGCACCGACCAGATAAACAGCCACAACAGCATCAAG
Source organism: Mycobacterium sp. (assembly GCF_049673265.1). GTDB lineage: Bacteria > Actinomycetota > Actinomycetes > Mycobacteriales > Mycobacteriaceae > Mycobacterium. Next base: position 5,676 of record NZ_JBATXN010000513.1, read on the forward strand.
AACCCGGCACGCGTCAGCTGCAGCACTAGTCCCTGCATCTGGCGTCCCCTCCGTCCTGGCGCCGCCCGCTTCGCGTGCCCGGATATAGCAACGTCACGATACTTGGAGGGCGGCCGACGCGGGCTGAAGCTGGGTAGCTTCGCGACTACGGGCTCAATGGATGTGGACGACGATCTCAGAGTGTCCCAGCCGAATGACGTCGCCGTCAGCCAACTGCCACTCCTGCACCGGCGCGTTGTTGACGGTGGTGCCGTTGGTGGAGTTGAGGTCCGACAGTAACGCGACGTGTCCGTCCCAACGGATCTCCAGGTGGCGCCGTGACACGCCGGTGTCGGGCAGCCGGAACTGTGCGTCCTGGCCGCGACCGATGATGTTGGCGCCGTCGCGCAACTGGTAGGTGCGTCCGCTGCCGTCATCGAGCTGCAAGGTGACCGCCGTCCCGGACGACGGGTAGCCGCCCTGGCTGTAGCCGCCATAGCCGCCGGCCTCCTGGGGCTGGCCATAGTCATAGTCGCCGCCCGCGGGCTCGGCGTACCCGCTGCCGTATTGCGGAGCGGGGGCTTCGCCGTAACTGCCGTAATCGGGCTGTTGGGCGTAGTCCTGCCGGCCGTATTCCGGGCCACCGGCGTAGCCCTGGTCGTAGCCGCCGCCGCCCTGCTCGGGGTAGGCGGCCCGTTGGTCGGGGGCGGCGTACCCCCCCTCATCTTGGCGGGCCGGTCCGCGGCCGTAGTCGGCGTACTCGCCGTAACCCTGACCACCCGGCTGGCCGTAGCCGCCCTGCTGGTAGCCCTGGTCGTAACCCTGACCGCCGCCGTAACCGGGGGCCGGCTGCTGCTGGTGCTGGGGGTAGCCACCCTGGTCGGGGTAGCCGCCGCGCTGGTCGGGGTAGCCGCCTTGGTCGGGG
>NZ_JBATXN010000514.1:0-10932 GCF_049673265.1 Mycobacterium sp.
TGGATGGCAATGTCATTGCGCACCGCACCAGCCACCAGCAGAAGCGACTGCAGGGTTACCAGCCCGGCCACGATCAGCACCCCAACCCGTGCCCAGCGGACGACGCGATGCCCCCGAGTGTTGGGCAGCTCGCCGCTACGGCCGTGAATCAGGATGCGCGCCAATGCTTTCAGCGAGGCCAGCGCCCCAAAAGCATCTGCAACCCTGGCGGGGATCTTCACAATGCGGCCTTGATGGCGGCGTGCAGCTGCCGCAGCGAGGATCGATCGGCCTTGACTTCGAGCACCCGCATCCCGGCGCCGGCTTCGTCCAGCGCGGGACCGAGCTCGTCGACCTCGATCTGTCGGCTGTCGACGTGGTAGGCACGACACAGCGCGCCGACGTCGACGTCGTGCGGGGTGCCGAACACCCGCGAAGACACGTCAGAAAAGCGCGGATCGCCCTGCTCGAGCAATTCGAAGATGCCGCCGCCGTTGTCGTTCGACACCACGATGGTCAGGTCGGCCGGTACCGGCTCGGTGGGCCCGATCAGAAGCCCGGAGCTGTCGTGCACGAAGGTCAGATCGCCGATCAACGCGACAGTGCGCCCGCCTGAGCGCTCGTGCGCCAAAGCCGCCCCGATCGCGGTGGACACCGTGCCGTCAATGCCGGCGACCCCGCGGTTGGACCGCACTGTGATCTGTCCGCGACACCTCGCGGATCCGAGCCCCACCAGCGCGGCGTCGCGCACCGGGTTGGACGCGCCAAGCACCAGTTGGTCGCCGGGGCGCCGCGCCTCGGCGACGGCGGCGGCCACGTGAAGACCGGTGGTCAGCGGGTGGGCCTTGAGCTGTCCGCGCACCGCGGTGATCGCATGCCGGTTGAGCTCGGCGCAGCGGTCCAGCCACGCCGGGTTCGGCTCACCGGTGGTGATCGCCCGGGTGCCGGTGGCCGCGGAGTTACCCGACACATCGGGCCAGCGCGGGCCGGTGGTCAGCGCGTAGACCGGCACCGACGGGTCGGCCAGCAGCGCCGAGACCGGTCGGTGCAAGGTGGGGCGGCCCAGCATGATCACCTGCTGCGGGCGCAGCAGCGGCAGCGCCAGCGGATGCAGCGGGTTGGCCGCCGCCGGGGCGGTCGGCTCGGCGACGGTGGGCAGCGCGGCCAAGTCGGGTTGCTCGCCGGCGCCGTGGCCGGCGATCACGACGGTGTCCGGGCTCAGGTCGATATCCAGCGGCTGGTCGAAGCTGACCTGCGGAGAGTAGGTCCACGGTTTGCCGCCCGGGCGTCCCTGCGGGGTGCGGCCAGCATCGGGGTCGGGTACCAGCGGCTCGCGCAGCGGGATGTCGAATTGCACCGGCCCGGCGTTGGCGCTGCGGGCGCCGGTAGCCGCCGCCAGCACCCGGCAGGTGGCCGACCGCCAGGTCGCGTTGAACGCGTCCATCTGCTCGGGCGCGTCCTCGGCCAGCCCGAGGCTGATCGTGGCGCGCACCTGGGTGCCGAAGTAGCCCAACTGCTCCATGGTCTGGTTGGCGCCGGTGCCGAGCAGCTCGTAGGGCCGGTTGGCCGACAACACGATCAGCGGCACCCGCGCGTAGTTGGCCTCAACCACGGCCGGACCCAGGTTGGCCACCGCGGTGCCCGACGTCATCGCCACGCAGACCGGCGAACCCGCGGCGATCGCCAGCCCGATCGCCAGATACCCGGCGGTCCGCTCGTCGATGCGCACATGCAGGCTGATCCGGCCGGCCTGGTCGGCGTCCTGCAGCGCAAACGCCAGCGGGGCGTTGCGCGAGCCCGGGCACAGCACGACATCGCGGACGCCGCCGCGGATCAGTTCGTCGACGACGACACGGGCCTGGGCCGTCGAGGGATTCACCCGACCAGCCTATCGAGTGCGCGTCAGACGCCCATAAAGCCGAAGAATTGCAGCGCCGCGGAGTTGACCGCGTCGGGGCGCTCCAGGAATCCGAGGTGCCCGGTGTCGGCGAGCTGCAGGTACTGGCCCTTGGGTATGGCGTCGGCGACCTCGCGGCCCAGGTGCGGTGGCGTCACGATGTCGTCGGCGAAACCGAGTACCAGCACGGGCGCGGTGATGTTGCGGTAGGCGGGCAAGTGATTGCCCTGTGGCGAGATGGCGCCCTGGCGGATCATCCCCGGGGTGAGCTTGACCGGCCAGATGGTGAACATGCCGATCCACTCGGCGACGGCCTCGTCGTTGCTCAGCGTCTTGGGCGAAAAGCTCTCCAGCAACCGGATCTTCGCGTCGTAAGCGACCGGTAGCTGCACACCGGAGGCGGCAAACTCGTCTTCGGCGCTGCGGAAGAACTCCCGCGCCCGGTCCAGCCGGCCCCGGGTCGCCATCAGCACCGCCTGGCTAACCAAATCGGGCCGGGCCACCATCAACTCCTGGGCGATGAACGCCCCCATCGACACCCCGACGATGCGCACCGGGCCAACGCCCAGCGATTCGATCAGCGCGGCGGTGTCGGCGACCATGCTCTCGGTCGTGAAACCGTCGGCGTTTGCCGTGGCGCCCACACCGCGATTGTCGAAGGTGATGACGCGGTAGCCCGCCGCCAGGAAAGCCGGGACCTGATACAGATGCCAGGTGCGTCCGGCACCGCCGCGTCCGGCGATGAACACGACGGGCTCACCGGTCCCTTGGTCGTCGTAAGCCAGGTTGATCACGACGACGAACCTACGCGACGCCCGCGCGGTGGCAGTATCTGGCAGCTCGCGGCGTCGACCTGGCAGCGGCCGCTGAGCTGGAATATCAGGGAACGGAATCGATGAGTTGGAGGAGGAACGAACGACATGGCAGAGCTCGCACTCACGCAGGCCACCATCGAATACCAGGAGTTTGGACCGCAGGATTCGGCGCACCCGCCGGTGCTGTTCATCCACGGCATCTTGGTGGACGGGCAACTGTGGCGCGCCGTCGCCGAAGAGCTGGGTCGCCGCGGGTACCGCTGCATCGTGCCGACTTTGCCGTTGGGCTCACACACCATCCCCGTCCGCGACGCCAGCGTGCTATCGCTGGCCGGTGTCGCGGAGCTGATCAACGACGCGATCGTCGCCCTCGACCTTTCCGATGTGACGCTGGTGGGTAGCGACACCGGCGGAGGGCTATGCCAACTGGTCGTCGACGCCCATCCAGACCGGATTGGCCGGCTGGTGCTCACCAATTGCGATGCGTTCGACAAATGCCCTCCTGCCCCGTTCGATCTGGTGTTCGCCGCGCTACGCGGCCCGGTCTCGATCAAGGCGCTGATGGGACCAATGCGGTTGGGCGCGCTGCGCCGCTCCCCGCTCGGGTACGGCCTGCTGATCAACCAGCCCGACCCGAACATGACGGCCGACTGGCTGCAGCCATGCCTCAAGGACTCGCGCATCTGCCGCGATCTGGCGGCACTGCTGCGTCAGGTCGCCAAGACCGACCTCACCGATGTCGCCACCCGGCTACCGCGGTTCAACAAGCCGGTCACGCTGGTCTGGGGTCAGGCGGATCGCTGTTTCACACCGAGCCTGGGCCGCCGCCTGGCCGGGGTGTTCAGCAACGGGAAGTTGATCGAGGTGCCCGACGCGAAAACCTTTGTCGCGCTAGATAACCCGGAAGTGGTGGTCGAGGCAATCGCGGGCTAGCCGGCTATGCCCAAAACGCGCACTCATGCCCGTGCGCAGCGATTCGATCCAGGATCCGGTTGACTGCCGTTGCGGGCTGGTCGGTCAGGTCGAAGCCGGTGAACTGCAGGTCGACGACGATGTTGGACTTGGCGGCCAGTACCCGGATGTCGGTGTATTGCTTGTCGCCGGTAGCCACGTTGGAGATCATCGTCGCGCACCCGGAATCGATCGTGTCGCCGATCCGGTAGGAGTCCTGCCAGTCGGTTGGCAGCGGATACGCGTACTTGAACTGCCGGCCGGCGCATTGGCGCCATTGGGCGCTCTGGTTGGCAACGAAATCCTTTGCGGCCACGTCATTGTCGAAGGTGGCGGCGCTCTGATCGACCCAGTGCGGCACGCCTCCCGGACTCACGTCTGACTGCCGCACCTCGTAGAAGTCGCGGTACCCGCTGCCGTCATAGGAGCCTGCCATACTGCTGAACACCGCACCCACACAGTTGGCAGGCTGATAGATTCCCCGGGCCTCGGGCCGGGTCAAAGTGTCCTGGACGTCCATCTCGTCGAACTTCAGCAGCTGCTTCATTTCGTCGAGGCTGAGCAGCAGCGCGCCCAGGCCGTGTGCCTTCGCAGTGGGGTTTTTCGCGCCGCCGCGCACGGTGGCGGTTCCGGCGACGGTCGAGGTGCACCCAACCAAGATCCACACCAGGACCGCGATGACGCCAAGACGCCGCATCCACCAAGCATATGACCGCTAACAGCTTGACAGCGGCGGCAATTTAACGGCGGCCGGCCTTGGCCCGCGCGGCGGACAGCGCCCGGTTCCACAGCAGCTGCGTCCCGGCCTTCAGCTGAGCCGGTTTGGCCACGTCTCTGGCCATCAGCGCGGTGGCAGCCGCCTTGGTCTTCGCGGATGCCTTGGACATGTGGCCGGAGTCGAACGGCGGCTGCGGGTCGTATTCCATCGACAGCTGGATGACCTTCGCGCGGTCCTCACCGCCGATTCGCCCCGCCAGCCACAGGGCCAGGTCGATGCCCGCAGACACCCCCGCGCTGGTCACGATCTCCCCTTGGTGGACAACGCGCTCATCGCCAACGGGGATGGCGCCCAAGCCTTTCAGCATCGGAAGGGCCGCCCAATGCGACGTGGCGCGTTTGCCGTCGAGCAAGCCGGCGGCCGCAAGGATGATCGAACCGGAGCAGACCGACGCCGTCCACGTCGCACTCTGATGCGCCTGACGCACCCAGTCCAGCAACTTCTCGTCGCGGGCGTGCGCCACGGTGGTCATCCCGCCGGGCACCAAAACGATGTCTGGCGAGGGGGTTTCGTCAAACGAATGAGTTGCGCCGATGACGAGAACGCCGGAGTCGGCGGTGACCGGGCCGGGTTCGTGCCACACGAAGCGGACCTCGGTGTCGGGCAGCCAGCGCAGCACTTCGTAGGGCCCGATGAAGTCCAGCGCGGTGAATCCCGGATACGTCACGATCGCGATCTGCATAGCTGCTCCTTGGTTAGGCGAAGGTCTTGCGATACTGGTCTGGTGATACGCCGACGCGCCGAATGAAGTTGCGGCGCATGCTTTCCGCGGTGCCGAAGCCGCATCGCGCAGCGATCACGGCCACCGTGTCGTCGGTCTCTTCGAGCTGGCGGCGCGCGGCCTCCGTGCGGACCCGTTCGACGTAAGCGCCGGGCGCCTCACCGACCTCAGTGGTGAATACGCGGGTGAAATGCCTTGGGCTCATGGTGGTTCGGCGGGCCAGCTCCGCGATGCTGTGCGCGCCACCCGGTTCGGCTTCGATGGCTTCCTGGACGTCGCGTATCGGCTGACGCTTGGCCCGCGGCATCCACACCGGCGCGGCGAACTGGGTCTGTCCGCCGGGCCGCCGCAGGTAGAGCACCAGCCACCGGGCCACCGTCTGCGCCACCTCGGTGCCGTGGTCGTCTTCGACCAGCGACAGCGCCAGGTCGATACCCGAGCTGACGCCCGCGGCCGTCCACATCGTCGGCGAGCTGCGCACGAAGATCGGGTCGGGGTCGACGACGATCGCCGGGAACTCCCGCGCCAGTTCGTCGGCGTAGGCCCAATGCGTGGTCGCCCGGCAGCCGTCCAGCAGACCGGCCTGCGCGGCCAGGAAAGCTCCGGTGCACACGCTGGCGACTCGGCGGGCCCGCGGCGCCGCAGCGACGATCCAGTCGATCAGGCGCGGATCTTGCCGGCTACCACGTGCACCGCGGCCGCCGGGCAGGATCAGTGTGTCGACGGGCTCGCTCGGGTCGGGCAGGCCGGCGGCGGCGAAGGTCAGCCCGGTTTCGGTGGGCACCGGTTGCCCGTCGATCGACACCACCGCCAGCTGGTATCCCTCTTTCGCGTCGGCGGCTAACGCCAGCGACGCCGCGGTGAACACCTCGAACGGGCCGACCAGGTCCAGCGCCTGGACGCCTGGGAACGCGACGATCAGGACTTTTCGCGTCATACCGGTAAGTGTTGGGCACGAACGCGATGGCGTCTACGCCATGTACCCCACAGATCAGGACATCGGCTGAGAACTAGAGCTTCTTGAGGCCCCGGACGATCTTGAAAAACGCTGGGTTGGCCAGCACGCCCTTGCGGACGCTGCGTTGCATTGCCGTCACATTGGCCAGCACGATGTAGCGCACTCCGTGGTCACGCCACTGGGCTGCTTGGCCGATGATCTCGTCGGGCGTGCCGGCCAGCAGCATGTGCCTCAGGAGTTCGGTTGGAACTTTCTTGGTGTAGGACAACGCTGTCTGCTCGTCCCAGTCCTGGGGGAGGATGTCCTGCGCGCCGGTAAAGCCGACTCCCAGCGGGTGCTGCGCGCCGTGCTGGGCGAAAAATTCGTCGGGTGCGGTCAGACCAAACGCTTTGACCACTTCTGACCCGAGTGCCTCGTCCACGTCGGCGGCGGTGCGGCCCGTGACGACGAACAGCCACATCGCCGGAACGATCGACATCGGGTCCCGGCCAGCGTCGGATGCTGCTGAACGCACGACGTCGAGGCGGCGTGCGTACTCCTGAGGCGAATGCGGGAAACCGGGAAAGAAACCGTCGCCGTAGCGGCCCACGGCCCGCAGCATGCGGGGTCCATGCGCGCCGATCCAGATCTCTGGCCAATTGCCGCGGTAGGGCGGCAGATCAAAGATTGCGTTGTGCAATGGGAAAAACGGTGAATCCCGAGTGACCAGTTCGCCTTTCGAGTCCCACAACGCCCGGATCGTCGCCATTGCCTCCTCGAAGCGGGCGACGGGTTTCGACCAGTCCACCCCGTAGGGCTCGTTGCCTTCGCGTTCGCCGCTTCCGATGCCCAGGATGGCCCGGCCGCGGGTGAGCAGATGCAGCGTCGCCGCCGCCTGCGCGGTGACCGCGGGGTTACGCCGGCCGGTGTCTGTGACACCCACGCCTAACCGCATCCGGCCGATGCGGTTACGCGCCGCAATGTGACCGAGCATGGTCCACGGCTCGAGGTAGGCATCGAGAGACGGCATAAACCTTGACACGCCTGCGTATTTCGGCGTCCAGAGCGATCGGGGGAACAGCGAGTTGAGGTGGTCGGGTACCCAGAATGAATCGACTCCACTGGCGACCGCGCCCAAATAGCTTGCTCTGGTAAAGCTGTCGGCGCTCGGCCGGGCAGCGACGATCGGATCGATGATGCCAATGCGCATTGAAGTCATCCTAGCGTCTGCAGCTATTTCAAAATCGGCGACGCGATCAGCGGGTAGCAGGCCCTGACCCGGTCGATCCACCACTGCCGGCGCTGCGGCGAGGCGGCCAGCGCCGCCAGCCGCGCCGGATCGGGTATCACTCGCGCGACCTGTAGGTAGCCGTCGACCGGCGCGACAGCCTCGGCGACATCCTCGACGAACAACCCACCGGTGCCCAGCCCGCAGGCATGATGCAGTTCCGGCAGCGCGGCGGCCGCGGTGAGGCCGACACCGATCCCGACGGCCGAGTCCAGCGCGCTGGAGATCACCACCGGAATGTCGATCTGCGCAGCGATCTTCAGCAGAGCCGAAACACCGCCCAGCGGAGCAACTTTCAGCACGGCTATATCGGCGGCCCCGGCGCGGACCACGGCCAGCGGATCGCCGGCTTTGCGGATGCTCTCGTCGGCCGCGATCGGCACCTCGACCCGGCCGCGCAGTTCGGCGAGCTCGTCGACGGTGCCGCAAGGCTGCTCGAGATATTCCAGCGGGCCGCTCGCGGTGAGCGCCGACGCGGCCTCGACCGCCTGCGCGACGGTCCACGCGCCGTTGGCGTCGACCCGCACAGTGGGAACCAGGGCGCGGACCGCGTCGACCCGGGCGACGTCGTCGGCGAGGGTCTGGCCGGGTTCGGCGACCTTCACCTTCGCGGTGCCGACGCCGGGGAAGCGGGCCAGGATTTCGGGCACCTGCGCGGCGGGGATGGCCGGGACCGTCGCGTTGATCGCGATGCGGTCCCGTCGCGCCGGCGGCGGCTGGGAGTAGGCCGATTCGAGGGCAGCGCCCAGCCAGTGCGCGGCTTCGGGGTGGTCGTATTCCAGGAAGGCGCCGAATTCGCCCCAGCCGGCCGGGCCGTCGATCAGCGCAAGCTCGCGGGTGGTGATGCCGCGGAAGCGCACCCGCATCGGCAGGACCACGACGTGCAGGCGGTCGAGAACGTCGTCCAGGGCTGGCGTCACTGCGCGTAGACCTGCCGGCCCGCCAAAAACGTGGCGCGGACGTCGAGGTCGGCGATCTGTTCAGGCGGCATCGTGCGGGGATCGGCCGACAGCACCACCACGTCGGCGTACTTGCCGACCTCCAGCGAGCCGATGATGTCGTCGGAAAACAGCTGCCACGCCGCATCGATGGTCTGCGCACGGATGGCCTGCTCGACGGTCAGCCGCTCTTCGGGTGCAAGGACCCGTCCGCTGGGCGCAGTGCGGGTGGCGGCCACGCTGATGTTGCGCAGCGGCTCCTCGGGCGTGACCGGCGGATCGTTGTGCAGCGAGATCCGCATTCCGGTGGCCAGCGCGGAACCGGCTGGCATCCAACGGGATCCGCGCTCTTCGCCGAACAGGCCGTCGACGAGCACGTCGCCCCAGTAATGGATCTGATCGACGAAAAGGCTGCAGGTGACGCCGAGGTCGGCGGCGCGCTGGAGTTGCTCGTTGCGGATGGCGCCGACGTGTTCGAGCCGCAACCGGTGGTCGTTGCGGGGATGTTGGCGCAGCGCCTCTTCGTACACGTCGAGGATGGTGTCCACGCCGGCGTCGCCCATGACGTGGCAGGCCATCGGCCAGCCCAGCGGGTAGTAAGCGCCGACGATCTCCGTGAGCTGTTCGGCGGTGTAGTTGGCGCACCCGCACGAACCCGGCGTCACGCCGATGGCTCGGGTGGTGGCCGTGTCGAGGTAGGGGAAGCTCAGGTCGATGTTGCCGATCCACGGCGAACCGTCCACCCAGATCTTGATGCCGACCTGGCGCACTAGGTCGTCACCTTGGCCGGGTGTCGCGTCGGTGGACATCTGCGGATTGGAGATCTCGTAGGTACGCAGCCGAACGGTGAGTCGGTCGTGCAGGCCGCCAATCAATGGCCGGAACGCCGGGTCGAAAGCCATCTCCGAACAGGTGGTCAGCCCGGCCCGGTTGAGCCGGGCGCACTCGGCCAGCAGCATCGCCGGGTAATCGGTCGGCGAAATAGCGCCGCTTAGCAGCGGAAACACCGCGCCGGTTTCCTCGGCAGTGCCGTCCAGATCGCCGTCGGCGGTGCGGCCAAACTTGGCGCCCTTGGGGTCGGAGGTGTCGCGGTTGAGGCCAGCACGCTGGGCGGCGTGCGAATTGAAGTAGGCCTTGTGCCCGGAGTTGTGCACGATGACCAGCGGCCCGTCCGGTGCGATCTCGTCCAGCCAGCTCTGCGTCGGCTGCGGAAGTCCGATCTGTAGTGCCGGATCCCAGCCGTTGAGGTAGGCGCCGTCGGCTCCGCGTCGAGCCGCCTCGGTGCGGACCGCGTCGACGACGTCGTCGGCGCTGCGCATGGTGACCGGTCGAATGTCAACCAGCCGGTCCGACAGCACGATGGCTTCCATCAGCGGATGCCCATGCGCCTCAACGAATCCCGGCATCACGCAGCCGTCGCCGACGTCGATGGTCTGGGTGGCGGCGCCGATGTGCTCGCCGATCTCGGACCGGTCGCCCACGGCGATGATGCGACCGTCGGCGACGGCGAGCGCCTCGGCGGTGGGCCGGGCTTCGTCGACGGTCAACACGGTCCCGGTGATGACGACATCTGCATCGGCCATGTGCTCGGATAGTAGTGATCGCGATGGGGTGCGAGGGTCCAGCTCACGCGAATTGCAACACGTTCTAGTCTGGCAACATGAGTGACGAGCTGCTGCGCAACCCGACCCATAACGGCCACTTGCTGGTGGGCGCGCTCAAGCGCCACAAGAACAGGCCGGTGCTGTTTCTCGGCGACACCACGCTGACCGGTGGTCAGCTGGCCGAGCGGATCAGCCAGTACATTCAGGCGTTCGACGCGCTGGGCGCCGGCACCGGCGTCACCGTCGGCCTGCTGTCGCTCAACCGCCCCGAGGTGCTGATGATCCTCGGCGCCAGCCAGACCCAGGGATATCGGCGCACCGCCCTGCACCCGCTCGGCTCGCTGGATGACCACGCCTATGTGCTCTCCGACGCCGGCGCCACCTCGCTGATCATCGACCCGAACCCGATGTTCGTCGAGCGCGCGCTCGGTCTGCTGGAAAAGGTGGACTCGCTCAAGCAGATCCTGACGATCGGCCCGGTGCCCGAAGCCCTGAGGGATGTGGCCGTGGATGTGTCGGCGGAGGCGGCCAAGTACCAGCCGAAGCCGCTTACCGTCGCCGACCTTCCGCCGAACCACATCGGCGGCCTGACCTACACCGGTGGGACCACCGGCAAGCCCAAGGGCGTCATCGGCACCACCGGGAACATCGCCACCATGACGTCGATCCAGCTCTCGGAATGGGAATGGCCGGAGCACCCGCGGTTCTTGATGTGCACGCCGCTGTCGCACGCGGGTGCGGCATTCTTCACGCCCACCCTGGTCAAGGGCGGCGAGATGATCGTGCTCGGCAAGTTCGATCCCGCCGAAGTGCTGAAAGTCATTGAAGAGCAACGTATTACGGCCACCATGCTGGTGCCGTCGATGCTGTATGCGCTGATGGACCACCCGGATTCGCATACCCGCGACCTGTCGTCGCTGGAGACCGTCTACTACGGCGCCTCGGCGATCAACCCGGTCCGGCTGGCCGTGGCGATCCGGCGGTTCGGCCCGATTTTCGCCCAGTACTACGGGCAGTCCGAGGC
>NZ_JBATXN010000515.1:0-1625 GCF_049673265.1 Mycobacterium sp.
ACAATGCGCTCACTGTCGGTTGGGAGCGGGCCTGTTCGTCGGTCAGGCCGTGGGCCACCGCGAAATATGCGCTCTGGTGGTAGGCGAGGTATTCGCGCAACGCGCTGCGTTCGTCGGTGACTGGGGGAGCGAGGGCGGGCATTAGAAGTCCTTTCTATTCGATTTGGACGAGCCTTTCAGCAATACCGGACAGTTTCTGTCCTATAACTACGGCACAGTGGTGCCATGGCGGAAACGACCGGGCGGGTGCTGCAATTGCTGGGCCTACTGCAGTCGCGGCGGGTGTGGACGGGAGACGAGCTGGCGGAGCGGCTGGCCGTCACCACCCGCAGCGTGCGGCGTGATGTCGAGCGGTTACGCGACCTGGGCTATCCGGTGCGAGCCAGCAAGGGCCACGGCGGCGGCTATCAACTTGGCGCCGGCGCAGCGCTGCCGCCGTTGCTGCTCGATGCGGACGAGGCGGTGGCGATGGCGGTGTGTCTGCGGCTGGCCGCCGGCGGCAGCGTGGCCGGCGTGGCCGAATCGGCGGTGCGGATGTTGAGCAAGCTCGATCAGGTGATGCCGGCGCGGCTGCGATCGCAGGTCTCGGCGGTGCATGAGGCGACGGTCACGCTTGCACCCGAGGCGGAGTCGCCGGTGGCGCCGGAGGTGTTGATGACGCTGGCCCGGGCGTGCCGCGACCACGAGCATGTCGAGGCCGACTACACCGACCGCGTCGGCGCGAATACCCAGCGACGGCTGGAGCCCTACCAGTTGGTGACCACCGGCCGGCGCTGGTATCTGCTCGCCTACGACCGCGACCGAACCGACTGGCGCAGTCTGCGGCTCGACCGGATGACCGCGGTGCGCGCACGGGGCTCCACGTTCACACCGCGGCCGGCACCGGACGCCGCCTCATATGTGCGGAGGGCGATCAGCGGCTCGCCGTACCGCTACCTGGCACGAGTGCGCTACAGCATGCCGGAAGAGGCTGTGGCCCAGTACTTTTCGCCTGCTTCCGCAAGTGTGGAACGCGATGGCGACAATGCCTGCGTGGTTACCGCGGGCGGCGACGACCCGGAACGGATGGTGCTGTACTTCGCCATGACGGGCGCTGCGTTCGAGGTACTGGAACCGCCGGAGCTGATCGCCGCCGCAAGGGCGGTGAGCGCAAGGCTGCGACGTGCGGCTTCGCCGCTCAGGCGGTAATACCAAGCCGATCGACGAGCAGCAAAAACGCGGTCGCGAAATCATTGTCGGCGGTGGCCGCGCGGACCTCATTCCAGTCGACTTGCTCGCGGATCGCGCGGGCTGCCGGCAGCAGCGGCCCGAAATCGCAGTGGTGCTCGTGCAGCGCCAACAGCTTCTGGATCAGCACCTGCGTCGGGGACAACACCGGCATCCGGACGGCCAACACCTCTCGGGACTCGCCCGAATGGATCAGGTCGGCGTCGACGGCGACTCCGTTGACTCGATGCAACACATCGACGACGGCGCCATCGACACTTGCCTTGAACAACCAGGCCTCCGGCGTCCTTTCGATGCTGAAGCCGGCTAGCGACAGGGTTTCCGCGGCCGCCTCGACATCGGGTTCGGCGACGACGAAGTCGACGTCATGCACCGGTTCGGGCGCGCCGTACACCCAC
>NZ_JBATXN010000516.1:0-9775 GCF_049673265.1 Mycobacterium sp.
CCTCAATGCATCTGTCCACCAACGCTTCCGCGGCCGGCTGATCGGAAGGAGAACCAGGATGGGCCACCGCACGTCCACCGGTGCCGGTGATCGCGTCGGCGGCCGCCCGGGCGGTGTAGCCGTCGCGGCCGTTAACCACCACACCGGCGCCGTGCTGCGCCAACAAGGTCGCGACGGCCGCACCGATGCCGCGCGAGCCACCGACCACGACGGCGCCGCGGCCGGCCAGCAACGAGCTCACTCCTCGGGGCCGAATGTCATCATGTCGAGGTTCCAGTAGCCACGCATATTCGTAATCAGCCCGGCGTCGTTGACCTTGTAGGTGAACACGCCGCGGACCTTGCTGATGATGCCGTTGTCAAACGCGCTGCGCAGCACCAGGATATGGGCGATCTCGTTAGGGTCGCTGGACGGAAAGGTCTCCTCACAGGTGATCGTCAGCTGGTTGGCGGCGATGTTGGTGTCGTAGAACCCAGCCACCCCGTCCTTGCCCCGCACGCCGGTGCCATCGGGGTTGGTAATGGCCGTGCCGATCGGGTCCTCGACGACGACGTCGTCGGCCATCAGCGCCAGCCAGCCCTCCCGGTCGTGGGCCTGCACGCAACGCCACGACGACTGTGAGGCAGTCAGTGCGGGGGATTGCTGAACGGTTTCCTGGGACATTTCGTTCTCCTATCGTTAAATGGCGCAGGCGGCACGGGCGCCGTCCTCGGTGGCTTTGCGGATCAGGCCCAGACCGGTGCAATCGCCGGCGGCGTGCACTTCGGCGTCGGGCATGGCGGACACCAGCGTGTCGAACATCGCGGTGTCGGGTTCGGGCGCGCCGGCCACCACCACAGTGTCGGCGGGCAGGTGACGTGGTTTGCCTGCGGCGGGCGTGAACACCACCGCATCTTCGGTGATGCGCTCGACCGCGGCTCGGACGTGCACGGTGACGCCGAGGCGATCCAGCCGATCCATGTGTTCGGTCCTGCGTTTGTTGCCGACCTCTGGCGCAATCTGCTTGCCCGACTCCAGGATCGACACTAGCCGTCCGCGGTGTGCCAGGAATTCGGCGAGTTCGATCGCGACCAGGTCACCGCCGATGACAGCGACCCGGCGTCCGAGTGGAAGCCAGGCGCGCGAGGCGAGCCGAACCGTCGCGGGACGCACCAACCGCTGTCGCCATCCCGACATTGCCTGCGCACACACCCGTTGCCAAGCCGGGGCCGCCGCCTCGGCATGACCGCCGAGCAGCTCACGCAGCGCCGGTCCGGTGCGCACGTGCGAAAGCCGGTCGCCCGGAATCGTCGGGACCGCGACGCGGCCACCGGTGGCAACCACCACCGCGTCCGGCCGCAGGTCGAAGACCTCGCTTGCTGAAATAGCATGGCACAGCTCAACGTTCACGCCGCTGGCTCTGACCTCGCCGCGCAGATAACGCAGGAAAGGCTCATTCTCCGGATGCAGGACGGACGCCCAGCGCAGTGCGCCGCCGAGCTGACCGCCGCGTTCGAACAGCGTTACCCGATGTCCACGCTCGGACGCGACCCGCGCCGCCTCCAAACCGGCCGGACCGCCACCGATCACCACCACACGCTTAGATCGCGCCGTACGCTTGGTGGCCAGTTCGCGCTCCTTACCAGTGCGTGGATTGACCGCGCAGTCGACGGAAAACCGCAATTCCATAGCGTCGATGCAGTTTTCGCAGGAGATACATTTGCGGATCCGGTGTGCCTGGCCCGACGACAGTTTTTCGGGCAGGTCCGGATCGGCCAGCAGCGGACGGCCCATCGCGATGAAATCGGCCCGGCCGTCGGCCAGGATCCGTTCGGCCTGCTGCGGGTCGTGAATGCGCCCGACGGCGATCACCGGCACGTCGACGACCTCTTTGACCGCCGCGGCGGCACCGACGTTGAGTTGGTCACCGTCGTCAGAGCCGTTCACCATCTGCGTGACCAGCCGGTCGATGATCCCGCCGCTGACATGGAAAGCGTTCACTCCGGCGGCCACCAGTTCCGGTGCCACTTGCGCGGTCTCGTAGATCGGCCGGCCGCCGGCAACCCGCTCGTATCCGGAAATCCGCAGTGTGATCGGTAGTGCGTCGCCGATTTCCGAGCGAATCGCCGCCAGAGTCTCCAGCACGACCCGGATGCGGCCACGCACCGAGTCGCCGCGGTAGTCGTCGGTGCGCCGATTACGTTGCGGGGCAAGGAAAGATCCCAGCAGCATGTATCCGTGTGCAGCATGCAGTTCGATTCCGTCGTAGCCGGCTTCGGCGGCGCGGCGCACCGCCGCCTTGAACAGGTCGAGCACCTCGGTGAGTTGCTGAGCGCTGATCTCAGCCGAGGGGCGGCCGGTCAGATACGACGGAATCACCGACGGACCCAGCGATGCAACCCCGTAGATCTCCGGTCCCAGGCCGTCGGGCCCAGCATGGACGATCTGCGGCTGAATCTTGGCGCCGTGCTGATGAACCGCTTCCACCAGCGCGCGGTGCGAATCGACCGCATCGTCGGTGCCCAGGTGAAGGCCGCCGGGCGTTTCCGGATGCTGGTGGTCAACACCGGTGGCCCCCACCGTGATCAGGCCGACCCCGCCTTGGGCACGCGCGGCGAAGTAGTCGCGCGTGCGCTGCGAGGGCAGCCCGTCGGGCGTGCCGTACATCGTCTCCATCGGAGACATCACCAGCCGGTTGCGCACCGACATGGCACCGATTCGCCCCGGCGCCAGCAGGTGTGGAAAGCCCGCCACTCGCGAAGAGGAGGCGGCTACCGGTCG
The DNA here is from genome assembly GCF_049673265.1 of Mycobacterium sp. Classification (GTDB taxonomy): domain Bacteria; phylum Actinomycetota; class Actinomycetes; order Mycobacteriales; family Mycobacteriaceae; genus Mycobacterium. Next base: position 2,761 of record NZ_JBATXN010000516.1, read on the forward strand.
GCGTCGGTGTAGCGGATGACGCCGCGAATGTTCTTGCCGTCCAGCATGTCCTGGTAGCCGTCGTTAATCTGCTCCAACTTGTACTGGCGGGTGATCATGTCGTCGAGGTTCAGCTTGCCGGCTTTGTACATCGACAACAGTTGCGGGATGTCGTATTGCGGGTTGCCGCCACCGAAGATGGTGCCCTGCAGGTTCTTTTGCATCAGGGTCAGCATCGCGAGGTTGAGGTTGACCTGGTTGTCCAGCAGGCTGCCGATTGCGGTCAGCACGCAGGTGCCGCCCTTGGCGGTCATGATCATGTAGTTCTCGACGTCGGCGCCGTGAAGTTCGCCGACGGTCACGATCACCTTGCGGGCCATCAGGCCATAGGTGATCTCCATGATTCCGCCGAGCGCGCTCTCGATGTCGGGGTAGACGTGGGTGGCGCCGAACTTGAGAGCCTGGTCGCGCTTCCACTCGACCGGGTCGACCGCGAAGACGTAGCGGGCGCCGGCGTTGACCGCCCCTTGCAGCGCGGCCATCCCGACTCCGCCGATTCCCACGATCGCGACATCGTCGCCGGGCCGGATGTCGGCGGTGCGGACCGCCGAACCGTAGCCAGTGGTCACGCCGCAACCCACCAGGGCGGCCACTTCGAACGGCACCGATGGATCGATCTTCACCACCGAACTCTTGTGCACCACCATGTAGGGCGAGAACGTCCCCAGCAGGGTCATCGGAAAGACGTTTTGGCCGCGGGCCTGAATCCGGAACGTTCCATCGCTGACTGCTGCGCCGTTCAGCAGGTTGGCCCCCAAGTCGCACAGATTGCGCATGCCCGATTGACAGGTCGGACAACTGCCGCAGGACGGGATGAAGGACAGCACCACATGATCACCTGGAGCGATGCCTTCCACCCCGGGACCGACCTCGGTGACGATGCCGGCCCCCTCGTGGCCACCGAGAACCGGAAAACCGCCCATCGGGATGCCGCCGGTGACCAGGTGGTGGTCGGAGTGGCACATCCCTGCCGCTTCCATCTGGATCTTGACTTCGTCCTTCTGCGGGTCGCCGATTTCGATTTCCTCGATCGACCAAGGCTGATTGAACTCCCAGATCAGCGCGCCCTTTGTTTTCATGAACGACCTCCAGTCGGCGAACGGGACCGGCCTGGGCCGGACGGCAACTTAGAACGTGTTCTCATTCGCTGCCCATTATGACCTGCGTCACTGTGCGGTGACCACGGGGGATCACCAGATGGGCACCGGGGCCTGTCCCAGCGGGTAGTAGCCGGGCAGCTTCTCGCCGGCCAGGCTACGTTCGATCCGCTTCTGCATGCCGGTGCTCAGATCGCCGGACTCGATGAGGGTCGCGAACATCTTCGCGACATGGCCGAAGTCGAAGAAGTCACGTTGCCACTCGATGAGTCGATCCTCGTTGAGACGGAACCAGCTGCCGCCGATCCCATAGATCTCGCCCTGGGTGCCGTCGTTCTTGTTGACGATCTGCTTCCAGAAGCCGACGATTTCGCCCTGCTTGTCGTCGATGAGCACCTTTTGGTATTCGTACACCCAGTTCTCCAGGCCTTCCATCTCCATGCCCAGCGCGACGTCGCGAATCTCGTCGACGCCGACGCACATCACGTCTTCCTTGGGGCCGATATTCCAGCCGTAGGTGGCATCGGCGGCGTAGAAGTCCGCCAACGGTTTCCAATCGCCGGCCTTTTCGCAGTCCTTGTTGGCCTGCAGCCAGGACTGCACCCACTTCTCGAGGTCTTCACGATCAAACGACGCCATTGTCAGTCTTCTTTCTCTTTGATCAATAGTGCTTGGGTTGGGCACATTTCGACCGCCCGCTCAACTTCCTCACGGGCGTCATCCGGTGGCTCGGCGTCGATGATCTCGACCTTGCCCCGCTTGGGCACCCGGAAGTAGTCGGGGGCCTCCAGCTCGCACATCGCGTGGCCCTGGCACAGATCCAAGTCGGCTTCGACCCGGTAACCCATGATCAGTTCCCGTTACGGCGGCGGTAGCGCACCTTGGCTGGCCGGGCAAGCTGCACGACCATCTTGGAGTGGTCATTGTGGTAGCTGTCTGCCGGTTGAGCCATCTCAAATTCGTACTCGCGCAATAGAACCGAGAAGATCGCCTTGATCTGCATGGTGGCAAATGCCGCCCCGACGCAGCGGTGTCGCCCCGCCCCGAACGGGATCCAGGTCCATCGGTTGACGATGTCGGCCTGCTCGGGCTTGTTGTAGCGGTCCGGGTTGAAGGCGTCCGGATCGGGGAAGTCGTCGGGAATTCGGTTAGAGATCGCCGGGGATGCGGCCACGTAGTCGCCGTCATGGATTGGGAAGCCTTCGACTTCGAACTCACCCTTGGCGACCCGCATCAGAATGATCAGCGGCGGGTGCAGGCGCAAGGTTTCCTTGACGACGTTGTCCAGCTGCGGAATCTGGCGCAGTGCGTGGAAACTCACCTCCTGGCCGTCGGCGTAAAGTTCCTCCAGCTCGGCCAAAACCTCGGCGTAAACCTCGGGATGCCGGATCAGCTCGATCAACGTCCACGCCGAAGTCCCGGAACTGGTGTGGTGCCCGGCGAACATCAGCGAAATGAACATCCCGGTCACCTCGTCGGCAGAGAACCGGGGATTGCCTTCCTCGTCCTTGATCGACACCAGCACGTCGAGCATGTCGCGGTCGGCCTTGTCGTCGGGCGGGTTGGCGATGCGCTGGTCCATGATCTCCTGCACCAGCGCAACAAGTTTCACCCGCGCTTCATCGCGACGCTGGAAGCTCTCGATCGGAAGATAGGGGTCCACGTAGCACAGCGGGTCGGTGCCGCGCTCAAGTTCGTGGTAGTACTCCGCGAACCGCGAGTCCAACTGGTTGCGGAATTTCACGCCGATCAGGCAGGCGGTCGAGGTGTAGATGGTCAACTCGGAGAAGAAGTCGAGCAGTTCGATCTCGCCATCCTCGCCCCAGTCTGCGATCATCCCCTTGACCTGAGCTTCGATGGTGGCCGCGTGGCCCTTCATCTGCTCGCCGCGCAGCGCCGAGTTGTGCAGCATCTCTTTGCGCCGCTCCGGGCTGGCATCGAATACCACACCCTTGCCGAAGATCGGCGCCATGAACGGATAGGCCGCTGCCTGGTCCAAATCCTCATCGGCAGAACGGAAGAAGAATTCGTTGGCTCCGGCGCCGGAGAGCAGGATGACGTGCTTGCCCGCCAACTGGAACCAGCCCACGTCGCCACACTCGTCGCGGGTGCGCTGCATCAGGCCGATCGGATCGGTCCGGAATTCCTCGAGATGGCCGTGCTCTTCTTCGCCGCCGGAAACCCGGGGCACGATTGCGGTTGTCACGATGACGGCATCCCCTCTTCGCCGAGTGCGAGCTTCTGCCGATCTTTTATGTCGGCCAACGGGGCTTCGGGCTGAAGCTCCATGTTCGCGACGAAGCCACCGCGCGGTGTCTCGGCGACGAACGTGATGGCTCGTGCCAGATCGGCCGCACGCAGAAAGTAGTCGTGGCGGGCTTGACCCCACTTGGCCCAGTCCTCCAGTGCGGGACCGATTTTCTCGGCCGGCAGGCTCCAGCCCATCGACGTCTTGGTCGGGCCGGGGTGCACGATCGAGGCCCGCACGCCGGTGCCCTCGAGCTCCATCTGGAAGTTGATTACCATCGCCACCAGCGCAGCCTTGGCCGCACCGTAGGCGCCCATGTGCGGGCGCTGCCGCAGCGCAACGTCGGAGCCCACGAAGATCAGGTCGCCGCGCTGCCGCTCCAGCATGCCTGGCAGCACCGCGGCGGCCAGCCGGTTGGCGCCGACGAGGTGGATCTGCAGCTGCGACTCGAATTCGTCGGTGGTGATCTCGGCGAGCTTGCCGAAGTAGGTGTCGCCTGCACCGGTCACCAGCACCTCGATGTCTCCGAGTGCATCGACCGATTGTGCGACAAAGGATTTCACTGAGTTCGGGTCGGTCACGTCCAGGTGGAACCCGACGGCCTCGCCGCCCTCGGCGTTGATCTTACCGACGATGTCGTTGAGCTTCTCGACCCGGCGGGCACCCAGGGCGACCGGGAAGCCGTGCGCCGCAAGTTCGATCGCGGTGGCTTCTCCGATGCCGGAAGAGGCGCCGGCCACGATCGCCGGCCGACGTTCGGGCAAGGGGTCAAAGCGGGGCATTCAGCGGACCTCCAAGGTCATTGGTAGGTGAGCGAATCCGCGGACATTGCTGGAGTGGACGCGGACGGCGTTGGCCTCGTCGACTCGATATCCGCGGATTCGCTTGAACAACTCGGTGAGCGCAACCTTGGCTTCCATCCTGGCCAGGTGCGCACCCAGGCAGAAGTGCGCGCCACTACCGAAACTCAATAATTTGGGCCCGATTTCGCGGCCGATGACGTAATCGTCGGGGTTGTCGAACACCCGCTCATCGCGATGCCCCGAACCGGGCAACAGCAGCAGCACGTCGCCGTCGGGGATCGTGGTGTCGTAGAGGGTCAGCTCCCCGGATACGACACGGGCCAGGATCTGGCTGGAGGTGTCGTAGCGCAGTGTCTCCTCGACCCACAGCGGCACCCGCGACAGATCGGCGTAGACCGGCGTTAGCTGATCGGGGTTCTTATGACCCCAAAAGGCGGCATTGGCAAGCAGTTTGGTTGTGGTCTCGTTGCCGGCGATCACCATCAGGAACATGAACCCGAGCACTTCGTCGTCAGTGAGTCGGTCACCGTCGATCTCGGCCTCCAGCAGCGCCGAGGTCAGATCATCGGTCAGCTTCTTGCGGCGATCGGCGATCATCTGCTGGTAGTAGACGATGAGGTTAATCGACGCCTCGATCGCCGAAGCCGGTACGTCGTTGACCCCGTCCTCGCGGTGCATCACCCCGTCGGCCATGGCGCGGATGCGGTCGCGGTCGGGCTCCGGCACGCCCATCAGTTCGGAGATGACATCCATCGGGAGCTTGCCGGCGAATTCCGCGACGTAGTCGACGGTTACGCCGGAGTCTGCCTTCTCCAGCATGGTGTCGAGGTGTTGGATAGCCAGCTCGGTGACACGAGGCTCAAGCTCGCGAATTCGCCTCGGGGTGAAGCCCTTTGATACCAGCGTGCGCAGTCGCAGATGGGCGGGGTCGTCCATCGCCAAGAACGACATGGTCTTCGAGGCGTGCGGCCCGCGCGACACCGGGTCCAGCGAGACGCCGTCGCGGTTGGACAGCGTGGTGCTGTTGCGAAATCCCTGATGCACGTCGCGGTGTCGCGACAAAGCCCAGAAGCCGAGTTCTTCGTTGTGGTAAAGCGGGGCCTCGTCGCGCAGCCGCCGGTAATACGGGTAGGGATCCTCGTGGAAGTCGTAGTCATACGGATCGAGCAGCGGCTTGTCGATCTGAAGCGTCATTGGTTTTCCCCGGTTTTCAGAATGAGACCGACCGCGTAACCGAGATGGTCGGCGATCTGGTGATAGGTGTAGGCCCCACTGGCGGCGTTGACCAGCGCGCCGAAGAACGTCATCTCGAGTACGGACACGGTGCGGGTGTCGGCCTCGGGCCCGATGGCAGACGTGATGCGGCGGTGGATTTCGGCGCCGATCCGGTCGCGCGCGGAGCGTACCGCCGGGTCTCCGCCGCCGCTGAGCAATGCCGTCGTGCACGCCGCGGCAACCTCTGGCTCGTCGGCGACCACCAGCGCCAGGTGACGCAACGCCTTATCCACGCGGATCGGCATGGGCACGTTGACGTCGGTGAAGTAGGGGACTTGTCGCACCAGATCCAGGTAGACCTCGGCGATCAAGTGGTTTTTCGACGAGAAGTAGGTGTAGGCGGTCGCTGGGGCGACCTTGGCGCGGGCGGCCACGGCGCGCACTGTGAGGTCCGCGTAGGAGCTCTCCCGCAGGACCTCGACGCCTGCGGCCAGCACCCTGCGGAACGTCTCTTCCTGGCGACGGTTGCGGGGCACTTCGCCAGCGGAACCGCTGGCCTCGGAAGTGATCGCGACTACGGAATCGCTGGACACATGTCCAAGCTAGCTGATGGCGGCGCGCCGAAGCAAGACCAGTCGCTATTGTGCCTAGATAACTGGGGTTAATCCGCTGCCGTGGCGGGGCCGCTCTTGCACTTAGCCGGGTCGGGAGACTATGGTTCGACGAAACTATTCCGGACAACTGTCCACCATTGCGAGGTGCGGAGGCGAAGATGGCATTGCTGGCCGACGGCGTAAGCGCTCTGCTCATCGACGGCAAGCTGACCAGCGGCGGCGGAGGCACCTTCGCCACGATCAACCCGGCCACCGAGGAAGTCCTGGGTGCTGCGGCCGACGCCGACACCGAGGACATGGGCCGCGCTATCGAGGCCGCGCGACGGGCATTCGACGAGACCGACTGGTCACGCAATACCGAACTGAGAGTGCGGTGCGCGCGCCAACTACGCGATGCGATGCGCGCACACATCGAAGAACTTCGGGAGCTGACGATCTCGGAGGTGGGCGCACCGCGGATGCTCACCGCCGCCGCCCAATTGGAGGGCCCGGTCGGCGACCTGAGCTTCGCGGCGGACACGGCCGAGTCCTATCAGTGGAGTCAGGATCTCGGCGAGGCGTCTCCAATGGGAATTCCCACCCGGCGCACCGTCACACGAGAAGCCGTCGGCGTCGTCGGTGCGATCACGCCATGGAACTTCCCGCATCAGATCAACCTGGCCAAGCTGGGACCGGCGCTCGCCGCGGGAAACACGATCGTGTTGAAGCCCGCACCGGACACGCCGTGGTGCGCGGCGGTGCTCGGTGAGCTCATCGTCGAGCACACCGACTTTCCGCCCGGTGTCGTTAACATCGTCACGTCCAGCGACCACAGCCTGGGCGCGCTGTTGGCCAAAGACCCTCGGGTGGACATGGTTTCGTTCACCGGCTCCACGGTGACCGGCCGCAGCGTGATGAGCGATGCCGCCGCCACCATCAAGAAGGTGTTCTTGGAGCTCGGCGGCAAATCGGCGTTCGTGGTGCTCGACGACGCCGATCTGGGCGGCGCGTGCTCGGTTT
>NZ_JBATXN010000517.1:0-1818 GCF_049673265.1 Mycobacterium sp.
GTCTGTACCGGCAGCGCCGTTACCGCCGTTACCGATCGTCCCGGCGTCCCCGCCGTTACCGCCCTGACCGAGCGCATCGGTGGCGCCGTTGCCGCCGTTGCCGAACCACAACCCGCCGGCTTCGCCGTTGGCCGCTGCCAACGTTGAGCCCGGTGTTCCGTCGGCGCCGTTGCCGATCAGGATGCCGGTGTTGCCAAGGTCGTGCCACAGCGTATTGAGCTGTGCGTCGTACGCCGCACCGAATGGGCTCGCGATCCATTCTTGGGCGAGCGTCTGAAGCATCGTGTCGAATGAGCTAGCAGCAGGAGAGGGATCAGACGCGGCCACCAGCGCCGAATCCGCTGCACCCGCACCAAGATTGCTGCTGGCGGCTAGGTCAGCAGTGGGCGACCCCAGACCGGCCAGCGGGTCGATCAAGCCGGCAAAGGAGCCGGCGATCGAGTTGATGATCGGGTCGAAGATCGAGTCAAACCCGTCGGCATGAGCATTCGGCGTAGTGATCGTCGGGGTCATCGCAGTAGCCAGAAACACGCCGGCAACCGCAACCGGACCGAGCACACGACGTCGGTGAGCTTTTCCGTTGCGCGCCCGCCGATTCCGCGTCGTTGATTGCTGAGCCATCCGCGGCTCCTGACGGGCGTCGAGGTTTTCTTAGGCGTCTCTAAGGTAGCTGCAAGATGGTCCTCAGGCGCAAAGTTGGCCGACAAATCTTCGAACAGCCGTGAAAAATACTGGCCCGTCGCGATCTGACGGGCCACGATGCATCGCAGCAACCGCGCCAATCAATCCCGAGACAATTTGATAATTACCGCGGTGTCAGTTTTTCAAATTGGCGGCAGGCGATGGCAACGGCGCAAAACGAGATCGCGCCATTTCCCCAGGTAGTGTTGCCGGACAGGTATTTGGCATGCGATGACGTTTGAAATTGCCGCCGGTTGGCTATGCCGATCCAGTTCGGTCTCACCTAAATGTCGGGCGACCGTTTCAAACAACAAGGAGCGAAGAAGGAGCTCATCGTGAAGTTCACAACGACCACTTTCAAGACGGCTGTCGGGGCCGCGGGAATAGCTGCCGCGAGCGTCGTGGCCGCAGGAACTGCCGCGGCGGCGCCGCCAAACATCCAGGGATTCGGCACCAGCGAGCCGCTGATCGACGGACCGTTGGTGACCACCTACACGGTGAGCAACCTGCAGCCCAGCACCATCGCGATTCCTGGCTTCACCCCGAAAGGCACGCTCTACCAGGCAGACATCACGGCCAAGTCAGACGGCGGAACCGTTACCCCCATGGTTAGAGACTTCAGCGCCCGCGGGCCCAACGGACAGACCTACAAGCTGATCGACAAGGTTGAGGTTCCGAATGGGCTCAACCCGGCGCCGATCCCGCAAGGCAGCGAATCGACGGGGACCTTGTACTTCGACGTGACGGGCGCACCGCCGAATGGCGTTGTCTACAACGACGGACTGCAGGACATTCTGATGTGGACGTCGAACGTTCCGGGGAACGCGGGACCGGGTGCTCCGGCGAACTCCGGTCCGGCACCTGGTCAGTCTCCGGCACCTGGTCAGCCCCCGGCCCCGGGTCAGCCTCCTGCCCCGGCCTCCTAATCCGGTCGCACATCTTTCCCCGCGCCACGCCTAGTGGCGTGGGGAGGCGTGCGGATGCGGAGATTCTGCACCGGTGAACGGGCTCGAGTTGCCAGGCCATTGCCGAAACGAACAGTGGCAGGCTGCTTTACGCTCAGACCATGCGCGATCAGAAGACGATCGACTCCGAGTTGCGGCGCCTCGCAGAGTTGCGGCGTTCAATCCGCGAGCA
>NZ_JBATXN010000518.1:0-3081 GCF_049673265.1 Mycobacterium sp.
CCGCGACCTGTCGTCGCTGGAGACCGTCTACTACGGCGCCTCGGCGATCAACCCGGTTCGGCTGGCCGAGGCGATCCGGCGGTTCGGCCCGATTTTCGCCCAGTACTACGGGCAGTCCGAGGCGCCGATGGTGATCACCTACCTGGCCAAGGCCGACCACGACGAGAAGCGGCTGACCTCCTGCGGACGTCCAACGCTGTTCGCCCGGGTGGCGCTGCTCGGCGAGGACGGCAAGCCGGTGCCGCAGGGCGAACCGGGTGAAATTTGTGTCAGCGGACCACTTTTGGCCGGCGGCTACTGGAATCTCCCGGACGCGACGGCAGACACGTTCAAGGACGGCTGGCTACACACCGGCGACATGGCCCGCGAGGACGAGGACGGCTTCTACTTCATCGTCGATCGGGTCAAGGACATGATCGTCACCGGCGGCTTCAACGTCTTCCCCCGCGAAGTCGAAGACGTTGTGGCCGAACATCCTTCGATCGCGCAGGTGTGCGTCGTCGGCGCACCGGATGAGAAGTGGGGCGAGGCCGTCACCGCGGTGGTGGTGCTACGAGCCGACGCCGCCCGCGACGACGCGGCGATCGAGGTGATGACCGCCGAGGTTCAGGCGGCGGTCAAGGACCGCAAGGGCTCGGTGCAATCGCCCAAGCGGGTGGTGGTCGTCGACGCGTTGCCGCTGACCGGGCTGGGCAAGCCGGACAAGAAGGCCGTCCGCGCACAGTTCTGGGAGGGCGCCGGCCGCGCGGTCGGCTAGGCGTCAGACGCCGACCCCGCCGACTTTGTCGACGCGGATGTGGGTCACGAATCCGGGCGGCGCGTCCTTCGGCGGAAACACGCTAGGGTCCAACAGCTCCTGCGACAGTTCCTTGAGCAGTTCCGGGGCGCCGCCCTCTTCGATCCGCGCGGTCCCGTCGATCGAGATATACGACCGCAGCGTCTTGCCCACGTCGCCCGGATTCACGATCGTCACCGCGACGCGGGGATCGCGACGGACGTTGCGGACCTTTTTGTGTTCGGCAAGGTGCGCGGTCACCAGCTCGTCGCCATCGGGCGTTGACCGCAACGCCACCCAGACCACGCTGACCTGGGGGCTGCCGTCGGGATTCAGGGTGACCAGGGTGGCGTCGGCGCCGTTTCCAATGAGCTCGCGCGCTGCTTGGTTGAGTTTCATGCGGTGTACTACCGCTGCGCGCGTCGATTGATTCCCTCAGGTGGCGATGCCGGCCACCAGCAGGTCGAGCAGACGGCCGGTCTGGGCAGGCGATGTGCTGGTCAAAAAGATGCCGAGCAGGCTGGACACCACGTCGTCGGCGCGGACGTCGGAGCGCAGGCTGCCGTCGTCGGCGCCCGCTTTCAGCAACACCTCGACCACGCCGACAATGCTGGCGCGGATCTGGCTCCCTTCGATGGCCCCCGACTCGACCATGGCGCGAAACGATTCGGCCATGCCCCGCTTGGCGGCCACGAAGCTCGCGTACCGATCCATCCAGCGCCGCAGCGCAGCCTTGGCCGGATGCCGCTTCAGCAGCTGCTCTGCGGAAGCGGCCACCTCGGCGAGCTCGGACCGATAGACGGCCTCGACCAAGACGTCGCGGGTCGGGAAGTGGCGGTAGAGCGTGCCGATTCCGACGCCGGCGTCGCGGGCGATCGACTCGAGCGACACCGGTGCGCCGTCGCTGGCGCCGAATGCCGCGGTCGCGGCCGCCAGTAGCCGTTCGCGATTACGCCGCGCGTCGGCCCGAACACTGTCCACCAAAGCGGAGGCTCCTCCGGTTCTGCTATTCTGATTAAGCGGAGGGTCCTCCGCATTCCTCCAGTGTCTCACGATCAAGGGAGCACCAATGACTGACAAGCCACAGCCCGGCGGCGCCGGCCGCATCGGCACCAGGACCGTTGCCCGGGTCGGCTATGGCGCCATGCAACTGTTCGAGGCTTCCTTCGACGACGCTGTCGCGGTGCTGCGCCGTGCGGTCGAACTCGGCGTCAACCACATCGACACGGCGTCGTTCTACGGCCCCGGCGAGGTGAACCGCCGGATACACGCGGCGCTTTCGCCCTACCCCGACGATCTCGTGATCGTTAGCAAGGTGGGTGCGCGGTTCACCGGCGAAGACCCGGTACCCCTGGCCGCTGCACAGAAGCCCGCCGAGCTGCGCGCCGCCGTCGAAGACGATCTGCGTGACCTCGGCCTGGACCGAATCCCGGTGGTCAATCTGCGGCGCATGGATCTATTCCCCGGCATGGGCGCCGAGGGCGACCAGATCGTCGACCTCGACGACCAGCTGGCCGAGATGATCGCGCTGCGTGACGAGGGCAAGATCGGCACGATCGGGATCAGCAGCGTGCCAGTCGACGTCCTGCAGCGGGCGCTGCCTGCCGGCATCGTCTGCGTGCAAAACGCCTACAGCCTGCTCGATCGCTCCCAGGAGGAGATGCTCGCCGTCTGCGTGGAAGCGGGCATCGCCTGGGTGCCGTATTTCCCACTCGGGTCGGCGATCCCGGGCTTCCCCAAGGTCGGCGACAACCCCGTGGTGGTGGACATCGCCGACGAACTCGGTGTCATACCGGCGCAAGTCGGGCTGGCGTGGCTGCTCGCTCACGCGCCGACCACGTTGCTGATTCCGGGAACGCGCTCGATCGTGCATCTCGAGGAGAACCTCGGCGCGGGCGACGTCGCACTGAGCGCCGATGCGATCGCGCGGCTGGATGCAGTGACGCTCAACTGATTACGGCACCGACCAGGTGGCCGATCAGGTAGGTGACCGCCAGCGCCAGTCCGCCGCCGACGAAATTGCGAAGTGCCGCACGATGTTTGGGCGCACCACCGAGACGTGCCGAAACCACGCCGGTGATCACCAGCGCCACCAGCACCGCCGCGACGGTGATCGGGATCCGCAGCGTGATCGGTGCAGCAAGGATCGCGATCAGCGGCAGCAGCGCGCCGATGCTGAACGACAACGCCGACGAGAGTGCCGCCTGCCACGGGTTGGTCAGCTCGTCGGGATCGAACCCAAGCTCGACCTCGGCGTGTGCGGCGATCGGATCGTGGTCGGTGAGTTCCCCGGCGACGGTACGTGC
>NZ_JBATXN010000519.1:0-1613 GCF_049673265.1 Mycobacterium sp.
GACGATGCGATACATCGAATCCGCAAGCGCGCCAAGCGGCTTCGCTACACCGCAGCTGCGACGGGCGTGGCGAAGGTGTCGCAGCGGGCGAAAGAAATACAGTCTCTGCTCGGCGATCACCAGGACATCGTGGTCAGCCGCGAGCACCTGATGCAGCAGGCGGAGGCCGCGCATGCCGCCGGCGACGACACGTTCACCTACGGGCTGCTCTACCAGCAGGAGACCGACGTAGCGATCGAATGCCGTCGGCAACTCCAGCCGGCGTTGCGCAAGCTCTACAAGTCATTGCGCAAGATGTGAAGCCGCAGGGCGGGCGATCTGGCTCGGTATATCACCGGACAAAAAGCCAGCTATCGCTGTTCCAAGACCCCAGATCGGAACGCGCCCTAGGGGACCGCGCCCTCGCATGCGCCCCGCCCGCGCCCACTGCGGCACCACGCCACCGCCGGGGGTGACGACGCACTTCATCGGCGAAATTTTGGGGGACAACGAGTCATCCCCAGTGGCGACAGGCTCGGTTCTAACGATGTGCCAGTACGAGCCGTCCGCGTACGGCATGCCGTCACAGTAGGTGGTAGCGACGAGCCACTTCATCCCGCCAGGCCAGTAGTTGGCGGTGATATCTGGAATGTGCGGATCGGGGTCGGGATCGGCGTGGGTCACGGGCACTGGAGTGAATGCGGCAAATGCCGCAATCGCTGCGACGAGGACTGCGCGCATGACCGTCGGCCCTCTCCTGCCTGGCTGGTGCGGGACCCTGCCCGGATCGTAGGGCGTACACCCAACTCTCCAGCGCTTTCGCATGGAGATTGCCTCAACCAAGCTGCAAGCGCGCTGGCAAATGTTTAAGCTGTAGGCGCGATCATGCGCGCGATGTCGCGCTTAGACGCCTCGGTAAATTCGTTGCGGGGCAGAGCAAACTGCACCAAATTACTCAACCCGACCGCCGGGGGCAAAGGGGCGGGATGGCGGCGAGCTGCTCTCACCTATTACCCACTCCCAAAAAACCGCAACAACTACTGCACCGACAAACGACACAGCAAGAATCGCCGCGATGACTACTGCTGTACCTAGAACGAAATACACCGCATTCATGAGCGCGGTCTCCTCCCTGGGGGCCTGGACGCGCCGGAAACACCGGGTAGGTTTGACGGCGCCTCCGCGCCCCTATGGCAGTGTCCCTTCGGATACGGCTAACAGGCGATACTGTTCGCCGGGCCTGCCCCAAGAATTCACTTCCAGGACGCCTCGCCCAAGCTTCGCGATGCGAGTCGCGGATATCGAGCACGCGACCGAGTTCTGTGTGCATGCGGAGACCGGCTGCTGATTCGCGGCGTTTGGGCCACCCCAAGATCGGCGCCAGCGCCAAACTATCGCTAAGAGATAAATAACTCCAGGGGCGAAGATGGCTTCCGCCCTGTAATGGATCTGGTTGTACGGATTGCACCCCACCCCGTTGTCCAGGATCTGGCTTCGGCAATTTTTTGTCTGGCGAATTTCTTCGTTTCGAACAAAACCTTAATGACGCCTGAGATACTTCTGTTCGTCGGAAGCCAGTGCGATTAGCGCGGGATCGGCATCTACCACGGGAAATGTTGAAACACGCAGTCGCC
>NZ_JBATXN010000520.1:0-7560 GCF_049673265.1 Mycobacterium sp.
TCGAACTGAACATGCCTGCTTCGGCGATCGCGGCCGCCGGCACGGCCTCCGGCCCGGCGGCTGACAACGCAGCAGCGACCGTTCGGATTGCGGGTGTGGCCGTGGCCCAGCTTGGCGGGACGGACAACGTTCCGACCAACGTGCCCGCATTTCCCATCTCCGCCGACACCGAACTGGTCAGCCAGCCTCGGCCCCACCAGGGCCCGGTCAGCCCGCCGCCGAGGCCCTCTTTCGGGAGCGCACCATAACCTGGAGCGGGGGCAAATTTCAGGAACTGCGATATGGGGAAGTTGGTAAGCAGCCCAATATCGTTGAACTGCGTGCTGAACCCAAGCGGGACTTTGACGGCGTTGAACAGAGCCGTATACGTTGACGCCCCGCTGGGCCCGAACGGGCCGTTCAACATGCCGTTGATCGTGGTTGTGTAATCGGTGGAAAGATTCGCCAGCCATTGCAGCAGTGGGGACCCCGCCGTGTTAGCGGCAGCCTGGGTCGCCGCGCCCGCTTGGCCGGCCAGCCCGGCGGAGTTGGTGACCGGCGGAGCCGAGGTGAACGGCGTCAAGTTGGTTGCAGCGGCGGACGATCCGGCGTAGGTGTCCATCGCCAGCGCGTCCTGGGCCCACATTTCGGCGTATTGAATTTCGGTGGCCGCGATCGCCGAGTTGTTCTGCCCGAGAATGTTGCTCGCCACCAGCGATGCCAGTTGGCTGCGGTTAGCGGCAATCTCGGCCGGCGGCACGTGGGCTGCGAACGCTGTCTGGTAGGCGCTTGCCGCCGCGATGGCTTGGTTCGCGGTTTCGGCGGCCTGCGCAGCGATGGTCCGCATCCAGGCGAGATAGGGAGCGACCGCGGCGGCCATGCTCAGCGACGACGGGCCTAGCCATGGCCCGCTGGTCAGCGCTGAGATGACCGACGCGTAAGACTCCGCCGTGGACTGCAGTTCGCTGGCGAGCCCGTCCCAGGCTGTCGCGGCCGCCATGAGCGGCCCGGATCCGGCGCCGGCGTACATCCTGCCCGAGTTGATCTCCGGGGGAAACGCTGCAAAGAACATCAGTCCTCCATCGCCGGGATCACGATGATCGTGGCTGCGGCGGGATTGGCCTCGGTGACGACGCCGCCCAATGAGGCCGCCGTGGCTACGCCGCCCGTCGAGTGCGTTGCGGTCGCCGCGACGGCCCGGCCTGCCAAGCTCGACAACGCCATCTGGCTGAAGACGCCGCTGTTGCCGGCCAGCGACGCCGCCGGGGTCGCGGCAGAACTGGTGGGTAACGCCGCGGCGAGTGTTCGGATCTCCGGTGCTGCCTGCGTCCAGCCCTGTGGCACCGACATCCCGCCCACCAGCGCTGCGCGGCCCATTGAGCCCGAGACCGGTGCCGCACCAAAGCCCGCCGCACTCAGATGCGGCGTCATCTCACTGGCGAGCGGGGCCAACGCTCCGGTGATCGGCTTCGGGCCGGCGAGGAACGCCGCGGCGCCCTGTCCGTTTTGGCCCCAGGCGTATCCCTGACCGAAACCTAGGAATGGACCACCGGGAATGGCCGTCCACCCCTGCAGGGAGTAAGGCCCGGTGAGGGTCGACCAGATGGTGTTCCAGTTGGTCAGGTCGGTCTGAAGCGCCGTCGGCAACGACAATGACGTCAACTGCGGAAGTGAGAGCCCCGACAACAAGTTCGTTGATCCCGTCGTCGGCGACTGCAGTAGGCCGGTCGCCAGGTTCTGCAACGCGGTCGGTAGCGAGTTGATGAACTGGGCCAGCTCCGCGCCGATGTTTGACGCGCCCGTGCTGCTCGCCTGGGTGACCGCGGCTGCTTGCAGCGGCTGGGCCGCCGCGTTGGTGGTCTGCGGCGGCTCGGTGAACGGTGTCAGCTGGGACGCCGCGGCGGACGAGCCGGCGTACCCGTACATCGCGGCAGCGTCCTGCGCCCACATCTGCATGTAGTGGGCTTCGGTCGCCGCGATCGCCGGGGTGTTCTGCCCCAAGATGTTGGTGGCGATCAGTGTCATCAACAGCGTGCGGTTGGTCGCGATCACGGGCGGGGGCACGGTCGCCGCGAACGCGGTCTCATAGGCGGCGACCGCAGCCCGGGCCTGATTCGCCGACTCCTCCGCCTGCGCGGCTGTAGCGGTCATCCAAGCCACATACGGCGCGGCCGCGGCGCTCATCGACGCCGACGACGGGCCCTGCCACGAACTAGCCAGGCCCTCGACGGCCGCCTGGTAAGACGACGCCGTGGAACTCAACTCATCAGCAAGCCCGTCCCAGGCAGCCGCGGCAGCCAGCATCGGACCGGATCCCGCGCCGACGTACATCCGCCCGGAGTTGATCTCCGGCGGCAGTGCCCCGAATTCCACTTTGTCTACACCTCCTGGCAGCTTGGACCGTCTCGATAGCGCCTCACGAGATCTGCTGCGTTGCAGATGTTTTGAATTTCAAGTGACGGGGCCAGGCCGGGACCATCGATGGTGACGAATTACGTTGCGGCGCAGTGCCGTTGCGATTCGCTAAACAACAGTCCCTGGACTTGTCACACCACTTTTATAGCGAGCGATAGCGCGTTTCGCGTTTCGCGTCAGTTTCGGAGCTGTAATGGGAAACCTACGGCGTGGAGTTCAGCCTCACGCGGTTTCAGTTAACGAAATGGTCATAGATCCTAAATGCGGAAAAAGGAGGTCAGCGGCCACTTTTCAGGGCTGACTCCACCTGAGCGCCCACGCGGTTTACGGATAATTCACGTGAAGCCAGTGGTCGTTTGTGAGCGGCATCACGCGCCAGGGCAGCGTCTTGCCTCAACGATATCCGCGTTTCAGTAAATGACGGGCGCCGGCGTTCATCGTTTCCGGGCTCGCGACGGCGAAGCCGAACGCGTTGGCCAGTCGGTCGGTGATATTGAAGGCAAGCGAGACCGCTAGGGCGTCCCTAATCTGTTGGGGAGATACCGACGCGTCCAGCACAGCTCGGATGTCTTCTGCCTCAAGGCTGTTTTGATGGGTGAGTTTGCCGAGCATGTGCAGCGTTGCGCGGAGTGGCTCATCGATCGGCGCAGTATCCAGATCGGCCAGCGTGCCAGCGACTTTGGTTTCGTCTTCGTACCACATCGACGACGTGGCGCTATGGGCGGCGATGCAGAACGGGCACTCATTGGCCTTGGAGATGTAGGCGGCCATCAGCTCGCGATCGCCGATCGACCAATCGGACTCTCCGCGCATCGCTTCGTGGGTGAGCGGGCCACCGCCGTAGAAGTTCGGGCGGTAGAGCGCCAGCTTGACGGCGTCGACGGCGGGGTGCCCGGAAAACACCCGGATGAGCGCCAGTAGCGCCTTGGTGTGCAAGGGATGGCCCCGGTCGAGGATTTCCAGCCTCATCGTTCAGGCGCTTCTTCGGTCGCGCTGGCCAGGGCTGCGAGTGCGCTGGTGTACTGACGGCTTGCCTGCCCGACGGCGGCGCATACCACGATCTCGAAGATCTGATCCTCGCTAAGGCCCGCGGCGCGGACGGCGGCGACGTCCTCGTCGGTGACGCGGTAGGCGTGCTGAGCCACCTTGTCGATCAACGTGCGAACTGGGTCGTTGAGGCCGGCATTCTCAAACGCGGCACGTCGCATCTCGGCTGTCGCCGTGCCTTCACTTTCCAACACGCGGGCAACGAGCTCGCGATGCAATCGGGCTATCTCGACCATGTGTCCCACCTCCCATCGCGGTACGGTACCGCCGATGAAGTTTGTGGTGGCAGGCTATGGCAGCCGCGGCGATGTCGAGCCCTGCATCGTCGTCGCCCGGGAACTACTGCGCCGCGGTCACGACGTGCAGATGGCTGTGACCGTCCCACCGGACTTGCGTGCTGTCGTTGAGTCGGCGGGGCTCACTGCGGTCCGCTACGGCCGGGGCTCCCAGGAGCTGTTGGGCGATCAGGATTTCGTCCGCATGATCCAGAACCCGCTCAACGCGATTTCGGAGGCGGTTGAATTTGTTGCCCAAGTTTCGGCAGAGAAGAACACGACATTGACCTCGTTGAGCGACGGCGCCGACCTGCTCGTAGCGGGTATAACCGAACAAACGCTGGCCGCCAATGTCGCTGAGTACCACAGTATTCCGCTGGTCGCGCTGCACTTCTTCCCGCCGCAGATTTTAGAGCTCAGACAGCCGCGGGGGGGCCCGCCAAAGGAGGCCGAACGGGCCCAACGCAGGGTCCTGGGCTTACCGGAGGCATCCGGTCCGCCGGCGCCATCGCTGGAGATCCAGGCGTACGAGGAGTTGTGCTTTCCCGGGCTGGCAGCCGAATGGGGGGAACAGGGTGGTCGACGGCCGTTCGTCGGGGCGCTGACGCTGGAGTTGCCCACCGTCGTCGACGACGAGGTGTTGGCCTGGATCGCGGCGGGAACACCGCCGATCTACTTCGGTTTTGGCAGCATGCCGCTCGCATCCCCCGCTGAGACGGTCGCCGTGATCGGTGCGGCGTGCGGGCTGCTCGGGGAACGAGCGTTGATTTGCATGGGAGCGAATGACTGCACCCAAATCCCGCACACTGACCACGTCAAGGTAGTAGAAGCGGTTAATCACGCGGTCATCTTTCCGGCGTGCCGGGCGGTCGTCCACCACGGCGGCGCCGGCACCACGGCCGCTGGCCTGCGGGCCGGGGTCCCAAGCCTGGTCCTCTGGGCCGGGCTCGATCAACCGATCTGGGCAGCGGCCATCGAGCGACTGAGAGTCGGTTCTGCGCAGCGCTTTTCGGCCGCCAACCAGGAATCACTGGTTGCCGACCTGCGCGTCATCCTCGGTACGGACTGCGTCACCCGGGCCCGTGAGGTTGCCGCATTGATGACGACATCTGCCGAAAGCGTCGCCAGTGCAGCAGATCTCATCGAAGCCACCGCGCTATCCGCCTAGCTCGCCGGAGATCCCGCGCTCGATGCTGGCCTGGGTCGCGGCGGGCAATACGACAAGCCCGTCGAGTTCTTTGCATGCGCGGTCATAGGCATTCTGGCGTTCTTGCGGAGTCGCCGCGGAGTCGGACGCCACGCGCAATAGATTTTCAGCGCGTGCGATTCGCTGCTGTCCTTCTGGAGTGAAATCGGTTCGGCGCCTGCGTTTCGCCTCTGCCTCAGCGATGTTGAAAGCGGTGACATAGTCTTCCACGGCGGCCAGGTACCGCGCGGCCGCATCGCCGTCGTCAAGGAGATCTTCGACTTTGGCTGGGCGAAGGAAGTCTGCCCGCAGCTTGGCCTTGTGAAAGCTGATCGTCAGCGGATCGCGCATGTCGGTCATCTGTGGGAAGTTGAGCAGCCTGGCGTAGTCGAGTTCGTACTCCAGCCAGCGGGTGTCGGTTCGGTCGTGTTCTCGCAGCACGCGGGTGAGCGACCGCTGCTGGGCCGCATGATTGCCCCCGATCCCTCCCTGGTCGGGACCAGATAAGTTCGCAGCTGAACGCTTATTGGTGGAGAACGCTCGTATCGCAGCGAAGATCATGCCCGCCACGGGGACGATCACGATCAGAAATTCCGCCAACCGGAACAGCAAGCCCACACGACCAGGATGCCACCGGGCAGCTCATCGATTGAGGTCCCACTGCCCGAAGTCAGAAGCAAGGACCTGGTCGACATCTACGTGGGTGTCGCCTATCAGCGGGCCTGGGTTGGACGCGGTGTTGACCGCACTTTGATAAAGCACTGCCCTGGGCTCGCGTGCACCGTGAGACCACGCCATGGTCTGCCATGCCCAGTTGTGCCCGGCAGTAGTCGACGCGCCGATTACTCCTTCGTCGATCGCCCATTGGCAGGCGCGGGCATGCCCATAGATTCCGGTGCGGCCCACGCCTAGTACCGAGTTGATTCCTCGAAACCACTGGACTGCAGGGCCCTTCCAGGTGTTGAGGTCGATATCGTCATCGACGCTGAAGAAGATCGGTGCCGAACTCGCACCACCGGCCGCCGCATGCAGCCGCAACGCGGTCCGGGCGTCCGCCACGCCGCCGTCATACCCGCGGGTGAAATCCGAAGGGTCAGGCCAACCGGGTTTGCCGTACTGGTAAACGCTGGCGAGGTGAAGACCGGCTGCGCGCGCCGCATCCGCGAACTCACGGGTGACGGGTTTGAAATCGAAGTTTGCGCCAGGGCGCGACTCGGACACGTAGACCACTGCCCCGTCATAACCGGCCGCCTTGATTTGATCGGGCTGGACTAGTCGCTCAGTGAAATCGATGAGCTTCAGGTCCGCAGCTGACGCCCTCGACTCCTCGAGTGTCGCCAGGCCGAGGCTCACTAGCACCGGCGCCGCCGCAAACTTGATGACGTCGCGTCGAGAAACGGATCGGTGAGTGTTCATGGACTCAGTGGGTGAGCAGTGCAGTCGCGCCCCAGGGCCTACGCCCGGGACGACGCGGATCCGTCGGCGGCAGCCACGCAAGTGGACGCATGAACATCGGCAAACGATGGAATCGGTTGGCGGCCTCCAAATTCGGCTCCACTTCGACGGTTCGCCACCCGAGGTCTTCGAAGTAGGTCAGTCCGTTCTCGGGTGCGAACTTGAACGGCGCATTCTCGAACAGACCGGCCATTTTCTTGTTCATCCTCTTCCTCAGGCCAGGAAACGCGAAGTCGAACATCCACCAAGTCACTTCGGGCCGCCTGATCGCCCCGGAAAGCGCGACGACGTCACTGTCTTCCAGATACATCAGCAGGCCCTCGGTCAAGACAAGCGCTTTGGTAGCGCCGTCGAGCGCATTGTCGAAGAACGCGTCACGGGCGGCCGGGTCGGACAGATCGACGGCGTCCCTGGTCAATCGGCATCGCGGTGTCTGGTCGGCAAGAAGTTGCGTCTTTTCGGCGAGCAGGTCCGGCAGATCCGCTTCTATCCAAGAAAGATCCGAAGGCAGGTCCATACGATACGGCCGGGTATCCAAGCCGGCGGCCAGGTTCAACACCCGGTCGCAGCCATCGGCGATCGCTCTGGCAATGACGTCGTCGATGAACTTGGTACGCGCGACGAGCCACCAGCCGCTGCGGCTGGACCGTGGAACCGTGGCGACGATCGCGCGGCCGTGCTCACCGGCGAGGCGTTCGGCGAGCGGGTCGCGGAACAATGCATCGGGTCGCGCCGATTCGGTTGCCCGGTGCAACGCCGTCCACCGGGCCGTATCGGAAACGTGGGTGACGTAGTGGCCGGTCTCTGACATACGTGCGTTATAGCAACCGACCGCTGGTGGAAAGAGGTCGGGGGCGTGTAGAAGAGTTGTGTGGACGATCCGGCCATCAGGTCTTTCAGTCCGGCGACGCTCCGCGAAGCGATGGCCCGGCGGCTGTATCGCCGATCGGTGGCCATGGGACAAATCACAGTGCCGGCCGTCCCCAGCTTGATCGACGAGTACGTCAAGATGTGCCACAACCTATTTGCCAGCGTTGGCGTCCAGTACTCCCCCGAGGAATTCGCTCAGCTCGAGACCGTGTTGGCAAGCCAGTTGGCGCAGGCATACCGGACCTCATCACGTTCCAACATCGTCATCTCGTTCCATGCACCTTTCGGCACGGCTCTGAATTACCGCGTCAACGTCGAATCGGTGACGATCGC
>NZ_JBATXN010000521.1:0-4200 GCF_049673265.1 Mycobacterium sp.
GCCCAGGATTCGATGATCACCCGCGCGATCGACACCGATCCGGGCAGCAGCAGTTTGGCGTCCGCGGCGCTGCTCCAATCACCGAGTGCCAGCGCGGCACGCACCTCGTCGCGGGTGAACCACGCCGCCTCGGCGATCTCCCCGTCGTTGAACGCGAAGTCCTGGTCGGGATCGCCGATCGCATGGAAGCCGACCATCAGCGAGCGCGGGAACGGCCACGGCTGGCTGCCGAGATAGCGCACATCACGGACCGACAGCCCGATTTCCTCGCGGATCTCCCGCGCGACACAGGTTTCGAACGACTCGCCGGCTTCCACGAACCCCGCCAACAGCGAGAACATTCGCTCCGGCCATACCGTTTGGCGGGCCAGCACGGCCCGGTCGCCGCCGTCATGCACCAGGCAGATGACGGCCGGGTCGATGCGCGGGAATTCCTCCTGACCGGTGACCGGATTGACCCTGGCCCAGCCTGCCCTGACCGGCTTGGTGGGCGACCCGTCCACCGAGCTGAACCGGGCGCTGGCATGCCAGTTCAGCAGCGCTGCGGCCGACGACACCAGTTGCGCACCGACGTCGTCGAAGAGCTGGCCTCCCCGGCGCAGATCGGCCACCTCGGCCTTCAGGTCGGGATCGTCGGGCGCTTCCAGCGGGCCGCGGACTGCCCACACATGTCGACCATCTTCGATGCGGCCCAGGAACACCGCGTCCGGCGGCGGCTTGTCCGCCAACGCCTTCGCGCGGCCCAACACCACCCGGCCGTCGGCGACCATCACCTGGTTGCGCGCGTCAAGCCGCAGCAAAGCGGCGTCCGGCCAGCCTTCGGTGGCCGCGTCGACATCGGTTCGCACCTGATCGGCACGGTCGGCGCCGATCCGCGACAGCAACGGCACGCTCTGCAATTGGAAGTCCACGGTCGGCCTCACCTCCCCGCGCTGCGCACATACAACAGCCGGTCGCCGGCTTCGATGGCGTCGACCTCGGGTGCGTCGACGCGCAGCAATTGGCCGTCGCGCACCACCCCGAGCACGATGTCGGACAGATGGCGCGGGGAACCGCCGACCTCGGCCTGCTCGACGTCGCGCTCGGCGATGGCTAATCCCTCCGACGGCGTCAGCAGGTCTTCGATCATCGCTACCACGCTGGGCGTTGTAGTGGCCACACCGAGTAGCCGGCCCGCGGTCTCCGAGGAGACGACGACGGAGTTTGCGCCGGATTGCTTGAGTAGATGTTGGTTTTCAGCCTCGCGGATCGACGCCACGATCTTGACGTTGGGCGCGATTTCGCGGGCCGTCAGGGTGACCAACACCGCGGTGTCGTCGCGGCTGGTCGCGATGATGATCGCCGACGCGTGCTGAACCGCCGCCAGACGCAGCACATCGGATCTGGTCGCGTCGCCGTGCACGGTGACCAGACCTGCGTTGGATGCGTGGTCGAGGGCGGCCTTCTCGGTGTCGACGACGATCACGTCTTTGCTGGCGGTCTCGTCATCGAGGATCGCGGCGACCGCAGTTTTCCCCTTGGTGCCGTAGCCGACCACGACGGTATGGTTGCGCACTCTGCTCCTCCAACGCTGAATCTTCCACGCTTGCCGGGACCGTTCGGTGAGCACCTGAAGCGTCGTGCCGACCAACACCACGATGAACAGGATTCGCAGCGGGGTGATGATCAGAATGTTGGTCAGCCGCGCGGATTCCGTGAACGGGGTGACGTCGCCGTAGCCGGTGGTCGTCAGAGACACCGTCGCGAAATACACACAGTCGAGCAGCGACATCCGGTCACCGCGCACGTCGGTGTAGCCGTCGCGGGTGAGGTAGACGGTGATCACCGCGACCAGTAACGCGAGCAGTGCGATCAGAACGCGCCGCCAGATCGCGCGCACCGGGCCGATGGGGAGTTCCGGCACGCGCAGCACGCCGACCAGCGCATACGCGGGGAGCTGGGTCAGCGTCTCGTCAAGATCGCCTGGCCGCCGGTTAGTTTTTGCCACAGCTCATCGGCTCGACCTGGCGCACGACACAATGTAACCATGACCGCCACCGCACCAATAGCTCAGCGTGAGGCCAGCCAGGCGGCCGCTTACCGAATCGCGGCAATGCTGCTCAGCGTCGGCATCGTGCACTTTTTGGCGCCGAAACCGTTCGACGACATCGTCCCCGCCGAGCTGCCCGGAAGTCCCCGGCTCTACACCTACATGTCCGGCGTCGCCGAGGTCATTATCGGAGCCCTGCTGTTGGCCCGACGCACTCGACGGTCCGCCGCACTGGCAGCCGTCGCATTGTTCATCGGTGTGTTCCCGGCGAACGTCAACATGGTCCGGTTGTGGTGGGACAAGGCGTGGCCGATGCGCATCGCCGCGCTGGCCCGGCTGCCGTTTCAAATCCCGATGATCACCGCGGCGCTCAAGGTCCGCCGCAACGCCTAACTCGTCGCCGGCGGCGCCACCAGCGCGGCCAGCTCGTCGGGTCCCGGCAGCACATCGGGCACGACGGTGACTCCGGAGCGCACATAATGAAAAGCGGTGCGCACCAACGATTCCGGGCATCCACGTAGCGCGGCCCAGGCCAGCCGGTACACAGCGAGCTGGATGGCGGCCTGTCGGGTGGCCTCCGGCCCACGTGGCGGCTCGCCGGTCTTCCAGTCCACCACCGTGGCGCCGCCGTCGGGATCGGCGAAAACCGCGTCGATGCGGCCGCGGACCACGGTGTCGCCGATAGCCATCTCGAATGGCACCTCGACATCCACCGGCGTACGGGCAGCCCACGGCGACGCGAGGAACGCCGCCTGCAGCGTGGCCAGCTCGTCGGCCTCGCGCTGTGCGGTGTCGGTGTCGGCCGCGCCGGGCAGGTCGCCGAGGTCGAACAGCCGCTCAGCGCCGTAGAATCGCTGAACCCAGTCGTGGAATACGTTGCCCAGCAACGCATGCGGGTCAGGCCGTGCCGGGAGCCGGCGCATCAGCCGCTGCGCGGCGTGCTCCGGCTCGCGGGCCAAGTCCACCAGGCTGCTGACCGACAGTTGGCTTGGCAGCGTTGGCGCGGGCTGGTGGGCGGCGCGGGCCCGCTCGCTGAGCAGCGCATCGACGTCGGCGGCCCAGCCTTCGGTGTCGGCGTCGGTCATCGCCGGTGGTGCGTCCGCCGACATCGCCGCGGCTACCAGCGCCGCCCCGCGCTGCACGTCGGCGCCGCGTTCGCCCAATGGGTCGACGGGCCACACCGCCTCATGAACGCTGTCGCGCAACGGGTTTCGGTCGCCGTCAGCCGGCGCCGACGCCCACTGCTCGATCACTCCGCATGGTTCGCCGGCGGCGGCCGACCGGTCGATGATGTCTTTGAGCTCGGTCAGGAAATCCGAAGGGCCGCGCGGCTTGATGCCGGTTGCGCCCCAATGATGGCCAGAGAGCAGCAGGGTGTCTTCGGCGCGGGTGATGGCCACGTACAGCAGCCTGCGCTCCTCGTCGAGGCGACGTTGCTCCAGCTGGCGACGATGCGTGGATATCTTGTCGGACAGCTGCTTTCGATCGGTCACATCCGACGTATCCAGCACCGGGACACCGTGCACACCCGCCGAGGCACGATCGCCGCGCAGCAGCGGCGGAAGGTCGGCGGCGTCGGTCAGCCAGGTGCGCGCCTGTGCGGTCGACGGGAACACCCCTGCCGACAGGTGGGGTACAGCGACCAGCTGCCATTCCAAACCCTTGGCGGCGTGCACGGTCAGCACCTGCACCCGATTCTGGGCGACGACGATTTGCGCCGGCGACAAGCCGTTTTCGACGACTGCGGCGGCGTCCAGGTAGGCGAGCAGACCGTCGACTGACGCGGCGGTTGTCGCCTCGGCGTAGCGGCCGACCACGTCGGCGAAGGCGTCCAGCTGCTCGACGCCCGACCACCCCGACGCGGCGGGCATCGCCGCGCGAACCTCACAGTCGACGCCCAGCAGCCGGCGCACCTCGGCGACCAGGTCGGGAAGTGGATGGCCGAGGTGACCGCGCAGCATGTTCAATTCCTCTGCGAGCGCGGCGATGCGCCGATACCCGGCCACCGAATAATCGCTCGCCGGCCCGGGGTCAGCGATCGCGTCGGCCAGGCCCGCGGTGTCGGCCTCCGGGCCGGCCGCCTGGGCGATCTGCTCGGCAGTTTCACCGGTGGGCGGCGCCCCGCCGTCGATCGGCCCAGCCTCATGGTGGCGACCCGCTGCGCCCGGCTC
>NZ_JBATXN010000522.1:0-7996 GCF_049673265.1 Mycobacterium sp.
CGGATGGACTGAGGAACAGGCGGCGTCGTTCGCCGCTTGCTGCCGGACTGCAGGGCTCGAAGATGTTGACATCGAGACGGTGAACCGCGGGCGACGTGCCGTTCAGGTAGTGCGCGCGGTTCGCCCGTGAGCGTTGCATCGCGATAGTTTTACGTTATATCGTTAAGGGCATGACAACGCAATTCGACCCGACCGATCCCAGCCGCTTCGAGCAGATGTACCGCGACGACCGGGTGGCGCACGGGCTACCGGCAGCCACACCGTGGGACATCGGCGGCCCGCAGCCGGTGGTTCAGCAACTGGTCGCGTTGGGTGCAGTGAAGGGCGAGGTTCTCGACCCGGGCACCGGCCCGGGCCACCATGCCATCTACTACGCGTCAAAGGGCTACGCGGCCACCGGCATTGACGCCTCGCCGACCGGACTGGAGCGGGCCAAAGAGAACGCACGCAAAGCCGGGGTGTCGGTCAACTTCCAACTAGCAGACGCGACCAAGCTCGAAGGCTTGGAGAACCACTTTGACACCGTCGTCGACTGCGCCTTCTATCACACTTTTTCGACCGAACCGGAGTTGCAGCGCTCGTATGCAGAGGCCTTGCACCGCGCTACCAAACCCGGGGCGCGGCTGTACATGTTCGAATTCGGCACCCACGACGTCAACGGCTTCAAGATGATGCGGTCGTTGTCCGAGAACGACTTTCGAGACGTGTTTCCCGACGCCGGCTGGCAGATTAGCTACCTGGGGCCGACCACTTATCAGGTCAACATCAGCGCCGAGTCCATCGAGATGATGGCAGCGCGAAACCCCGACATGGGTGACCAGATGGAGGAATTGATGAAACGATTCCGGGCGATGGAGCCGTGGTTGACCAACGGCCGGGTGCACGCGCCGTTCTGGGAGATGCACGCCACCCGCGTGGACTGACCTTCTGCGCCGCGATTTAAACGGTTGCAATCACCCCTTGAAACCGCCCGGCGTGTTGTCGCACTCATTTAAGTGTCGCGGAATTAGGAGCCTGCAGGCACCAAACGCAGGCAGATCGAGTTGATGCAGTAGCGCTGATCGGTCGGGGTCGGATAGCCCTCACCCTCAAAGACGTGGCCCAGATGGCTGTGGCAGTTGGCGCACAGCACTTCGGTGCGCGTCGCTCCCATCGAGTGATCGGGCCGCAGGATCACCGCGTCGGAATTGGCCGGGTCGAAGAATGATGGCCAGCCGCAATGGGATTCGAACTTCTCCGAACTGCGAAACAGCTCGGCGCCGCACGCCCGGCATTCGTAGACGCCTTCTGCCTTGGTGTCGGTGTATTCACCGGTGAACGGGCGCTCGGTGCCGGCCCGTCGCAGCACCGCAAACTCGTCGGGAGTCAGCTTTTGGCGCCATTCGTCATCGGTCAGTTGCACATTTGGAGTCATGCGCCACTCCTCCTCATCGCTTCGCTCTGCATCGTCGTTGCGCGCGGAGAGCTCATGGGTCCACGGTAGCGCGCGGCCGTTCGACCGTCAGCCATCGAGGATCGATGCCCTCGCCCAAGCGGTTCTCGGCCTTGGCATCCAGGTAGCGGAAGTAGAGCACAGTGAACACCACGATCAGCAGCAGCGACCAGCCGTAGGTGATCTTCAGGTATTCCAGCGGCCGCCCGATGTACATCCAGTTGAACAGCAGCCAGCGGTCCATCGTCAGGAACCCGTAGATGCTCAACCACGCCGGCCAGTTGCGAATCACCGAGTTGGGCAATACGACGGTCATCAGGAACGGAAACAACATCATCGAGTAGTAGCCCTGGGCCAGTGACAGCACGAGCCAGGACCACAGCAACAGCACGCCCGATGATGTGGTGAACCAGAACAGCGGGTCGCGGGTGCGGTAGTAGCGGTACAGCAGCCATAAGCTGCCAATGGCAAGCAGTGTGAACAGGATTCGCAGCAACAAGATCAGCCAGAACGGCAACCCGAAATACACGCCGTTGCCTTCGATCGAGCTGTTGAAGTAGTCACGAACGCCGAGCATGTAGGGCAGGGTGCGGGTCACGAAGTCCTCGGGATGGACAATCAGCGGCAGCGCGGCCAGATTGAACGCCACCGGCACCACGATGGCGGCAACCACCGCGCGCCACTGACGGTTCAGCAGTGGCAGCAGCAGCAGCGGGCCCAGCACCGGTTTGACGACGAGTGCCAGCCCGATCGCGATGCCTGCCCACCATTGATGTTCGGGCCCACCGGTTTTGGACCCGTTAAGCAGCCACCGTAAAAACAGCACCTCAAGCAGCAGGATGCAACCGTTGATGTTGGTGAAAACCAGTGTGTTGGTGACGGATTCGGTGCAGAACATTGCCAGAAGCAGCGCCGGGGCTGCGACGGAGGTCAGCTTGAAGTTGAACATCCGCAACAGCACGTACCCCGCGAGCACGATGGCGACGCTGTTGAACGCGATGAACAAGTAGCGCGACTCCGCGAATGGCAGGTAGCCAAAAGGCGCCATGATCAGCGTGCCGCCTGGGGGATAGAGGTAATGCGGGTCGACGTAGTCGAAGTGCTCGTTGTAGATGTCCCAGCCGTGCCGGAAGTTCAGCACCGCACGGTAGACCGGCTTGAAATCGTCGGTGATGTTGCCGTTGGTTGTCACCACGATGGTGCGGTGAATTACTGCCAGGATGGCCACCGGCCACAGCACCGAACGCAACACGGTCGCAGTGCTCGGCGCGGCGGTGCGGGGACCGAATGTGGCCTGCGCCCAATCGCGCAGACCGCCGCGAGGGGAATCAACTGCCGTCACGAGCGCACCGTACACGGGCGATCGCCGCAGCGGTCAGGCGGGACAGTAGGTGTCGGTCGGCGGCAATTGACCGCTGTCCAGGTAGCCGACCAGCGGCGGCACCGCGCACGAGGAATAGATGCTGGCGCCGTGCCCGATCCCTTGCCACATCACCCGCTTGCTGGCGGCGGTGGCGTTGATGACGGTGGCGGCGGTGGCTGAGACGCCTTCCATCCCGACGATCGGGTCGTCTTGCACACCCATGAGAAGCACGTTGACTTTGAGAACCTTCGGCGGTGGCGGCGGATTGGTGCTGGGCCAGGAGACGCATTTGACCAAATTGAGCGCACCGACGGTGCCGAATTGGGGGTAGAGCTTGCCCCAGGCGACTACCAGCTCGCGAATCCGATCGGGCGTGGGCCGGTTGAGCGCGTCACTGCATGAATTGACGAACTGCCCGTCGGTGCCCGAGATGCCTTCCGCTCGGTTGGCCAGGCTGGTCAGCAGATTGGTGTCACCCGAGCGTGCGGTTGCGAGGGCATTGGCCAAGTCGTTGGTGGTACTGACCCGGTCACCGCTGGGGTAGCCCAGCGAGGTGCTGATCGCGTTGGCAAGGGTCGCTACCGACATACCCCCGGGGCCGTGGCCGGTGCGGGCGTCGGCCAGTAGCGAGCTCACCGCTGCTTTGGGATCGGGGCCGAGCGGGCAATTCACCGCGGCGCATTGCGCGGCGAATGCATCCAGCGCCGATTGCTGCCCTTTGACCCGTTGCTCGGCCGCCGCTTCGGCGCCCACGCCCAATGCGATCGGGGAATCGAGGACCAACCTGGACACCTTGTCGGGATGCGAGCTGGCGTAAGACAGCGCCACCTGGGCGCCGCTGCCGATGCCGATCAGCGCCAGCGCGGGCACGTCCCAGGTACTGCGCAGTCGCTCGATGTCGCTGGCGGCGTGGGTGTTGTCGTAGGCGGAGTCGCCGGGCGCGATGGTGTCGGTGCAGCTGGTGGTGGCGTTCTGGACGATGTCCGCGAGGTTGGCGACGGGATCGTTGCCGGCCTGGAACTGCGACTGGTCGCGGATCTCCTGACGGTCGAACTGATCGAGGCAGTCGACCGGGCTCGACGTGCCCATGCCACGGCGGTCGACGGCGACGATGGGGTGCTTTTGCAGCACGTCGGCGCCGGCCCGCGCCAGCCACGCCGGCAGCTGCAGCGACGACGGCATATCCGCGCCGGTGGTGAAGACCAGCGGGCCGGCATCGTGCGGGGTCTTCACTGAGCGGGCGCGCACCACACCGATGCTCAGGGTGCCGGCCGAGCCGTTGACCGGGTCGAGGTCGGCGTCATAGCTTGCGCACTCCAACTTGACGCCAGGTGCCGGGGGGACCGCGGCGTCGCTGAATTCCTTCGACGTGCAGTCACGCCACGACAAGTCGTTCTTGGGCACGGCGATCGGGGGCGGGCCATTGGGTGGTTTGGCTGTGGTGGCCTTTCCGTGCGGTCGGCCACCTGAATCGGTGGCGAAACGCGGGTTGGCGGCCAAGCCAGGCGCGCAGCCGGCCAGCAACCCTGTCACCACGATCAATGACGTAGCGATTGCGGCGCGCCGGCTCATGCCGACCACAGTAGCCATTGCCCGACTCCTCCTCCGGCCGAACCGGCCCGCATCGTCGGCTGGCGAGCCTCCCGCGATCTACTCGGCTTTGACGTAGCGGGTGTACAGGTAGCCGTCGTCGTCGGTGAGAATGTGCGCGCAGCGCATCGCGGTGTGCACCTGGCCCGGGCCAGCGGCGATGCGGCCGGCCAAACCGCCGACCAGGCTCGGTGCGATCGTCAGGCAGAGTTCGTCGAGCATGTCGCGCTCGACGAAAGAGCTGAACAGCATCGGACCGCCTTCGGTCAAAACCCGGTACAGGCCGCGATGGGCCAGCGCGGCCAGCACGGCAGCCTCGTCGACGCGGTCCGGGTCGTCGTCCGAGCCCTCGATTACCTCAGCCACGCCGGCCAGCCCGCGGCAGACCTCGTCAAACACCGCCGCGCAGGTGCACACCAGCGGCGGCACTTCCGTGCGGGTGAAGACCGCCATATCCCGGTCCAGGCGGCCGGATTTGGTGACGATCGCGAGCTGGGGAACTTCGCTTTGCCCGCGGGCCTGGCGGCGATGCCGCTGGGCGATGCTCGAGCGGGCGCCGGAGTAATCCTCGACCCGTACCGTGCCGGCGCCGACCAGGATCACGTCAGCCAGTTCGCGCAGCAGGCTGAACAACGCCCGGTCGCCCGGCCCACCCAGCTGACCGGTGGTGCCGCCGACGGTGGCGCCGCCGTCGATGCTGGCGATGAAGTTCGCCCGAAGCCAAATCCTGTTCAGCTCCGGCGGGTAGCTGTAGAGGTCGGGCAGCTCGCCGCCGTCGAGGTCGCGGACCGAGCCGAGCACTCTCAGCTGCGTCCCGCCGGCGTGGTCAGCCATGCGCATGATTGCAGCACACGTCGGTAGGGTGCCTGCATGCCCGGGTCCGTCGCCCATCTGGTCGATCGGCAGCCGACCGTGTCACCCGAACGCCTGATCGCCCAGTTGACGCCGCCGCCGACCTTCGCCGACGTGAGCTTTGCGAGCTATCACCCCGACCCGGCCGAGCCGACGCAGTCCACCGGCGTCGCGGCTTGCCAACAGTTCTGCCGGCAGGCGCTCGAGCGTCGCGCCGGCCGCAAGAAGCTGTTCGGTCGGCGAGAAGTGTTGCCGGGTGTCGGCCTGTACCTCGACGGTGGTTTCGGAGTCGGCAAGACGCATCTGCTGGCCGCTGCCTACCATCAGATGCCCGGTGATGCCCTACATCCGAAGGCTTTTGCCACGTTCATGGAGCTTACCCAGCTGGCCGGGGTATTCGGCTTCGCCGAATGCATTGACCTGCTTGGGCATTACACGTTGTTGTGTATCGACGAGTTCGAGTTGGATGATCCCGGAAATACCACGCTGATATCGCGGCTGCTTTCCCAACTCGTCGAGCGTGGCGTGTCGGTGGCCGCGACGTCCAACACACTGCCCGAGCAGCTGGGGGAGGGCCGTTTTGCGGCGCAGGATTTCCTACGTGAAATCAACACGCTGGCAGCCATTTTCGACGTCGTCCGGATCGATGGACCCGACTACCGGCACCGCGAGTAGCCGCCAGCGCCCCAGCCACCCACCGACGAGCAAGTCGCCGCGCACGCCGCCACCGTCTCGGGCGCGACGCTGGACGACTTCGATGCGCTGTGCACCCATCTGGCCACCATGCACCCGTCGCGTTATCTGGCGCTGATTGAAGGTGTGACAGCGGTGTTCCTGACCGGTGTGCACGCCATCGACGACCAGAACGTGGCACTGCGACTGGTGGCGCTAACCGACCGGCTGTACGACGCCGGCATCCCGGTGCTGGCCTCGGGGGAGAAGCTGGATCGCATCTTCAGCCAGGAAATGCTGGCCGGTGGCTTCCGGAAGAAATATCTGCGGGCCACGTCGCGTCTGCTGGCGTTAACTGCAGCCGTCAACGCTTAGAGCTGCCGCAACATTACATAGTCGTCTTCGGTATCAGTGCCCAGTTGAAATGTTCTGACGCCGTTGATGGTAAAGCCGCACTTTTCGTAAAACCGTTGGGCGCGTGAGTTTTTCTGATTGACGCCCAGCCATATGCTGCCGGCGCCCCATTCGATGGTAGCGGTGAGGGCGGCGTCCATCAGTGCCGTGGATATACCCGAGCCGTGATGCTCTGGCAGCACGTAGATCTTCGAAAGTTCTACGGCTGCCTCCGGATCGTCGCCGACACCGCGGATTAGCATGGCGTAACCGACAATCCGATCGTCTTGGGTGGCAGTGAGGATCAGCCGTTGCGGATCGGCCAGATACTCGCTAAAGCGCGCGCCGGACAGGTTGGCGTCGACGAACGCCGCGATATTTGCAGGCGTGACAGACGGGGGACAGGCGAGCGGGAAAGTGCGGGCGGCAACCTCGGCCAACTCGGCGATGTCGACGGAATCTGCCTTGGCAATGCGGGCTAAAGATTCCACTGCGCTAGGTGATAGCCCGTCTTCTTGTCCAGCAGTACGACATTGGAAACTGGGTCGCGGTAGGCCTCCCAATACACCCCGCCGCGAACGATCGAGCCGGACGGTGCATTCGCCAGCGCGGCATCCAGTGCGTCGGGTGCATCGGACGGGCGCGACTTGTAGGCGTCGCCGAACGGGGTCACCCCGTCGAAGGTGAAATCGGTGAGCATCTGGTACGCGGTCGGCACCCGGACGGCATGGATCGCCACGTCCGCGCGCACGACCGCGCTGTTCGGGAAGCTCTTGACCGGAATGCCGACGCGGTTGTACCCGAATCCCGGCGGCGGGTCTACCGGCTGAACGCTGCTGACCGTGACGTCGGCGATCATCTTCCCGGTGTCGACCCGCAACGTGTCACCGAGATGACCGATCGGCGCGTCACCAGCCGATGCGCGCGGTAGCCCGAAGACGGTGGCGGCGAACACGGTGACCAACACAACTAGGCAGCGGCGCATCACCCTCGCATGATGGCACACCGCGGACTCTGCGGTCAGTCCTTCTGCCCGGCCACGAGAGATTCCAGCACAGCGATCAGATCGGTTTGGACGCGGTCCTTGTCGATGCCCGCCCGGTGCAGCGGCCCGCTGCCGTCTTCCAGTTCGAGCAGCGCGAGCAGCAGATGTTCGGTGCCGATGTAGTTGTGGCCCAGGCGAAGTGCCTCCCGGAAAGTCAGCTCGAGGGCTTTGCGGGCCGGGCCGCTGAACGGGATCAGCTGGGGCGGATCGGCGATGGCCGACGGTACGGTGATCGCTGCCCGAACAGATTCGGGGTCCACCTGCTGTGCGATCAGCAGTTTGGTGGCCACCGCGTCGCCGTCGCTCAGCAAGCCGAGCAGTAGGTGCTCGGGGGTGATTTCGGCGTTGTGCGCCTCGTGCGCGGCGTTTTGAGCGGCGACGACGACGTTGCGCGCCCGGGGGGTGAAGCGTTCGAATCCTTGGTTGGGGTCCAGTGACGTGGCCTCGGCCCGCAGCACGAATCGCTTTTGCGCGGCTTGCTTGGTGACACCCATGCTCTTGCCGATGTCCGTCCAGGACGCTCCTGATCGGCGTGCTTGGTCGACGAAGTGTCCGATCAGGTGGTCGGCAACCTCGCCGAGATGTTCGGCCGCTAAGACGGCATCGCTGAGTTGGTCGAGCACGTCGGTATGCACGTGCTTGATGGCGC
>NZ_JBATXN010000523.1:0-3846 GCF_049673265.1 Mycobacterium sp.
AAGGACCTGCAGCGGCTCGGTAACCGCGAAACACCGGCCGTGCTGGCGGTGCTGGTGCTCGAAGATTTCGCGATGGCGGCTTTTCTGCCGCTGGAGGCGGTTCTCGGGGCTGGGCGCGGCTGGCTGGTCGCGGTTGGTGGCATGGCCGCCGCGGTCGCCGCGCTGTGCGTCGCGTTTGCCGCGTCATACCGCTGGGGCCACCACGTCGGCCGACTCGTGACGCATCCGGACAACGAGCAGCTGCTGCTGAGGGTTGTCGGCATCACCTTGATCGTTGCCGCGCTGGCCGAGAAGATGCACGCCTCGGCCGCCGTGGGCGCCTTCCTGGTCGGCCTCACCCTCACCGGCGAGACCGCGGACCGGGCTCGCAAAGTGCTGGGCCCGCTGCGCGATTTGTTCGCCGCGATTTTCTTCGTTGCGGTCGGGCTGCCGGTAAACCCCGCGCAGTTGTTACCGATGCTTCCGATCGCTTTGGTGCTGGCCGCGGTCACCTCAGCGACGAAGGTGGCCACCGGAATGTTCGCCGCCCGACGCGAGGGAGTGGCGCGGCGCGGGCAATTGCGTGCCGGCGCAGCGTTGATCGCCAGGGGAGAGTTTTCGCTGATCATCATCGGCCTGGTCGGCTCGTCGGGCGCAGGGATCTCCGCATTGGCTACGACGTATGTATTCGTGCTGGCGATCGTCGGGCCGGTGATCACCCGTTTCACTGGCGGTCCACTCCCGGCCAGCGCCCGCAAGGCGGCCTAGCCCGGCCTAGCCGATGTGCAGCGCGACCACCTGCCAGCGTCCACCCGCAGCCCTTTCGATGCGGCAGGCGATGGCATGGATGCGGGGTCCGCGGCTGTAGCTTCCGAATACCTCGGCCGCGCCGACCCGGTCCGGGGTGCCCACCGGCTGCAGCCGCAACCGGCGTAACACGGCCGCCCCGTCGTTGCCAACCGTGAACCGATTGGCGGACAGCACCGAGTCCACGAGGCCGGCCGCCAGCAGCCCCTGTAGTTGCGCAACCGGGCGGCGACGGTCGAGAACTTCCAGCACTCGGCGCAGCGCGGCGTCGGCGAAGCACGCCGCCTGCCGCATTGGCGCGGACATCGTCGGTGATCCGCCGGCGACAGGGGACCGACCGGAATGTCGTTGCTGCACACGCGTATTGGGTTGTCGCAGCGTTGTGGGTGACGGCGGCCGGCAGCGCCGGACATCGCGGGCCGGCGGTTCATAATCGACGACGGGCATCACCGCGAACGCGTCACGGACGGATGGGCTGGGGCTGGTCAACACTGCACTCTCCCAATGCTTACGAAGGGTCCGAAAAAGTAGGCCTGCGGGAGAGTGGCAGACAACTGTGACGATCATCGCACAATCGCGGCGGGCGTGTACCCGCGCTGCAGCAGGCCGGCGGAGACGGTTACCGTGAGCGGCAGATTGATCGGTTCTACTGAATTCACAAGGGATTGCAAGAGGAGAGGCGACGTGGCGAGGTTGTCCACTTCGGACGCGTCGTTCTATCAGCTGGAGAACACCGCCACCCCGCTGTATGTCGGCTCGCTGGCGATTCTGCGGCAGCCGCGCGCCGGGCTGAGCTATGAGGCGTTGCTGGCAACGGTTGAGCAGCGGCTGCCGCAAGTACCGCGCTACCGGCAGAAGGTTCGCGAAGTCACGATGCGCTTGGCCCGGCCGGTGTGGATCGACGACCGCGATTTCGACATCACCTACCACGTCCGGCGCTCGGCGCTGCCGTCGCCGGGCAGCGACGAACAGCTGCATGAGCTGATCGGCCGGTTGGCCGCACGGCCGCTGGACAAGTCCCGTCCGCTCTGGGAGATGTACTTGGTGGAGGGGCTGGCCAAAAACCGCGTCGCCCTTTACACCAAGTCGCACCAGTCGCTGATCAACGGGATGGGCGCGGTCGAGATCGGCCACGTCATCGCCGACCGAAGCCGACGTCCGCCGCCGTCTGCCGAAGACATCTGGGTGCCGGCCCGCGAACCGGGCACCACCCGGCTGTTGTTGGGTGCCATTGGCGACTGGGCCACCCGGCCCCGGGCGCAGGTGCGGGCGGTCCGGACCGGGATCACCGAGCTGGCGACCAATTCCGGCCAATGGGTCGATGTGGGTCGACGGATGTTCGACGTCGCCCGCACGCTTGCGCGGGGGACCGCGCCCAGCAGCCCGCTGAACACCACGGTGTCCCGCAACCGGCGGTTCACTGTCGCCCGTGGAAGCCTTGACGACTACCGTGCCATCCGAGCGCGCTACGACTGTGACGTCAACGATGTGGTGCTGGCGGTGATCACCGGGGCGCTGCGCAATTGGCTGATGTCCCGCGACGAGGCCGCGGCGCCAACCACGATGGTGCGGGCGATGGCGCCGTTACCGGTCTACGTCGACGAGACATTCGACTCCGCGGGGCGCGGGCGGGCGATCAGCCAGGTGGCGCCCTTTCTGGTCGACCTGCCGGTAGGGGAGGGCAACGCGGTCGTACGGCTGTCGCAGATCTCGCACGCCACCGAATCCAACCCAACCGCAGCCAGCCTGGTCGATGCCCGAACGATCGTGACGTTGTCGGGTTTCGCGCCGCCGACACTGCACGCCATGGGTATTCGGGTCGCCACCGGTCTGTCGGCGCGCTTGTTCAACCTGTTGATCACCAATGCGCCAGGCGCACAGTCGCAGATGTATGTGGCCGGCGCAAAGTTGTTGGAGAGCTACGCAGTACCGCCGTTGCTCAACAACCAGGTGCTGGCCATCGGTGTGACCTCTTACAACGGCATGCTGTATTTCGGCATCAACGCCGACCGGGACGCGATGAGCGATGTCGACGTGCTGCCGGCGCTGTTGGCCGAATCGCTCGATGAACTCCTGGAAGCCGCGCAATAGACCTACCATTCGATGGTGAGCAACTCACAGCAGGCGCAAAAGAAGCAGCCAAAGATCTCGAACGAAGTTTACGAAGCCGAATTGTTTCGGCTGCAAACGGAATTCGTCAAACTTCAAGAGTGGGTGCGGTTTTCCGGCGCCCGCATCGTCGTGGTCTTCGAAGGCCGTGACGGCGCGGGTAAGGGCGGCACGATCAAACGGATCACCGAATATCTCAATCCGCGGGTCGCACGGATCGCTGCCTTGCCCGCCCCGACCGACCGGGAAAGCGGGCAGTGGTACTACCAGCGCTATATCGCGCATCTGCCCGCCAAAGGGGAGATCGTGCTCTTCGACCGGTCGTGGTACAACCGTGGCGGCGTCGAGAAGGTGATGGGATTCTGCACACCGCAAGAACATGCGCTGTTCCTGCGGCAGACACCGATCTTCGAACAGATGCTTATCGAAGAAGGGATACTGCTACGGAAGTACTGGTTTTCAGTCTCTGAAGACGAGCAGCTGCGTCGATTTAAAGCGAGGCGCAATGATCCTGTGCGGCAATGGAAACTCAGCCCGATGGATCTGGAATCGCTGTATCGGTGGGAGGACTATTCACGTGCCAAAGATGAGATGATGGTGCACACCGATACGCCGGAAAGCCCGTGGTATGTGGTGGAATCCGATGTCAAGAAACACGCCCGGCTCAACATGATGGCACATCTGTTGTCCACCATTGACTATCGCGACGTGAAGAAACCGAAGGTCAAACTGCCTGCCCGTCCGGTGGTCAGCGACAACTATCAGCGACCACCGCGCGAGCTTTCGACGTATGTCGACGATTACGTGGCAACGCTGATGCGCCCCACTAAGTGATCCGATGCAGATCTATATCCCGGTAACCCTTGCCCTGCTGCAACAACTCGTCGCCGATGGTTCGTTCGTGCCGGTGAACGGCACCGCGTTCGCGGTGACGCCGAGGCTGCGTGAGGC
>NZ_JBATXN010000524.1:0-4812 GCF_049673265.1 Mycobacterium sp.
CCGGTGTTTCGGCACGTCCCATCCCGGGGGCCGGCCGAAAGATCAGCATCTGCTGCAGTTGAGCGGTTCCGCCGTTGAGGGCGCCGAGATGCAAATTCGCGTCGCTGGCCTCTAGATCCGACGGGCGTTGCACGAATCGGTCGATCACTCGCGCGCCGAAGCCCGGTGCATGTTCTTCGATGACGTGATCTACCGCCTTCGCCAACCGTTCCGCCGACGCGTCGTCGGCCACGTTTCTCGGCAAATGTGTGTACGCCCAAACACTTTCGGTGCCCTTCGGCGATCTACTCGGATCTGCCGTGGTCGTCTGACCTAGCAGCATAAACGGATGCTCGGGCACGACCCGGGTGTTCAGATCGGCCATCCACCGCACCAGACCGTCGGCGTCGGCCCCCAAATGGACGGTTCCCGTATTGCGCAGGCTTTCCGAGCGCCAGGGAATCGGTTTGTTCAGCGCATAGTTGACCTTGACCACCGGGGGATCCCACACGTAGTGCTCGAGCTCGCGAAGCAGGCCATCCGGGACCGCATCACTCGGCAACATGTCGCAGAACAGTCGCGGTGCAGTCACGTCGGCCACGACCGCCCGCCGCACGTGGATGGTTCGCCCGCCGGTGGTGCTGACCGCAACCGCACGGCCCCGCCGCACCTGGATCTGCGCCACATCCTGATTGCATTCGATCTGGGCGCCCGCTGCACGGGCACGGTTAACCAAGGCTGCCGTCAATTGGCCGGAACCGCCGACCGGCACCGGCCACCCGCAATCTTGCCCCAGCATCGTCATCAGAAAACCCATCGCGCCGCTGCCGGGCGCATCTGGTGGAGCATCGGCGTGCATTGCGTTGCCCAGCAAAAGGATTCGTGGCGCCTCGCCGGTGAACAGCCGATCCACCATTGCGTTCGCCGGCTGCACCATCAAATGCGCCAGCCGGACGGCTTCCGACGTACCGAGCCTGTGCAGCAGCCGCACCATCGGGCGTACCGGCGGGAACGGCGACAACATCGCGTCCAGCAATGGCGATTTGATCTTTTCCCACAAACCGATCAGCCGCCACCAGTTTTCGCCGTCGGCGGGGTCGCGGCGTTCGAATTCCGTTGCGGTGCGGGCGGCGTCGCGGTAGAGGACCGGAGGGTCGTCGTCGGTCCCGTTGCGCGGATGACCCACCACAGCGGGCGCGTGCGACCACCGCAGTCCGTGGTCCTCCAATTTCAGCGAGGCCATGGCCGGCGACGCGATCGTCATTGGATAGAAGGAGCTGAACAAGTCGGTGATATATCCGGGTGTCAGTTCGGCGCTACGCACCGCGCCACCAGGCTCGGGCTGAGCTTCCAAAACCAACACGTCCCAGCCGGCGTCGGCCAGCATCGCCGCGGCGACCAACCCGTTGTGTCCAGCACCGATGACGACGGCGTCGACCGCATTTCCACCACGGCCGGACATGGCCTAGGACACCTGGCTGGGCTCGAGACGTTCTGCAAGAGCCGCCAACCGCCACAGACACTCGCGGTTGCGCGGGTGGATTGCAATCAGCGCCAGGCGATCAGGAACCATGCCAACCAATCCCTCGACGGGCACCTCGATCATTTCGATTCGGCAGCCGTCCGCGGTCTCTGTCAGGCGCATCGTTATCCGTGCGGCACCCAGCGGTCCCAGGCGGGCAAGCAGAACGAGTTCATGTGGCGGTGAGGAACTTTCGACCACGGTATCGTCCTGGATCACGGCAGGCCATACTCCGATCGAATGCCGAATGGCGGCACCCGGTTCGGGCCAATTCGGGTCGACCGCACGGGTTCGGCTGTTGCCGACCACCCAGTGCGTGTAGGTCCAGCCGTCGGCCAATACTTCCCACACCCGCTCGCATGATGTGGCCACATCTCGTGTTGTTGCCATCGCGCGCGAATACCCACGGCGGGTCGGAACTATGCGCGCGTCAAAGCCGGCAGGCTAGCGGTGCACCGCCGGTCGCTGGAACCACTTGAGCTTCTGCCGCCAGGAGTTCGCAGAGGTCAGCGCGAAACCCGCGCCGCACATGCAAGCGAAGAACCAGACCAGCCCGGCTCCGACCGGACCTTGGAACGCGGGAATCACCGCAGTGATCATCCGCACCACACAAGCAGAGATGCCGCTGGCCGAGGCGACCAGATAGAGGTTGGCGATGTTCCTCGACCGCGGGTCCTGGCGCAGCACCAGCAGCGCCCGCGAGCCAAACACCAGCAGGTAGGCCAACGTTCCAGTGAGCAATAGCCAGTACACGCTCAGCCAGAAGTCGGTGCGCATCGCGAAGAAATCGCGTGCGTAGGTCTTGCTGCCATAGCTCAACGAGAACGTTGCCAGCAGCAGCGGGATGCACAACGTCGCCGGCCGCTCTACCCATTGCTTGAACGACGCCTGCAGCCGGTCGTCGTCTTCAAGCCGACCGACCGCGTTGTAGACGATCGCCGAGGCCGCGACGATGTAGCAGTCGTGCCCGACGTAGTTCTGCAGGTTCCACTCACCGGTGATCTTGTGCAGTGCGACGCCGAGCGTCTCGGAGGACAGCGGCGACATCAGTGCGACCGCGCAACCCTGCAAAGCGATATTGAGCGTGGCGGCCACTTCCCACCGGCAATGCCAGGTGACTCGCCGTATCCAAAGGCTCCATGCGATGGATGCGAGGGTCAGGATGATGAGAGCGGTGAGAGCCACAGCGGTCCGCCAACAGGTCGCTTTACAGCGGGGGTGCGTCTTGCCGCGGTCGCCACTCGGCAAGTTTTGTCGGCTGTGAAGTCTTCACAGCAACGCCGCCCGCCGCTTGCGACGTCGAAATGCCGCCACGAATCTCTTCTGCCAACGCGGTGATCTCTTCCGGGTCGATGAACCGGTAACGGGTCAACAGCTCGGCGCGGTTGATGCCGAGATTGGCCGCCGCAACGCGGAGGTTGTCCGCAGTGATCAGGGTTCCCTTGTCCAGCTGGTCGTAGTACGTGGACCGCGGCAGTTCCATCGCGGTCCAGATCTCTTCTCTGCTGAGGGAACGCCCTGCCAGGTAGGAGAGCACCGTGGCCAGCTCTTTGCCGCTATCGTCGGGATACACACCAAACAAGATAATCCAGATTTTTGGCTTTCTCATCCGAACTGTCTCGAATACCCGATGTATTAATGCCGTGGAAACCAGGCGCATCCGAGAAAGCGGATAAAAATCCGATTTATTGGACTCCGTTATTAGTCACGTTTCAAATATAGCCGTGCTTGCCCATCCGAGTGCCCGCTCCGCCCTGGATGTGTACCGGCGGCGGCGCAGTGACAGGATGGTTTCGGTAATCCGCTTGGGCGCAGCTTCCTCCTACACCACGCTGTGGTAAGCCAGAGGTCGGCGCGCGCCCACCTACCGAACCTACCGATCCAGGAGTCGACAGAGATGGCCTTCTCAGTGCAGATGCCGGCACTCGGTGAGAGCGTGACGGAGGGGACCGTAACTCGCTGGCTCAAGCAAGAAGGCGACACAGTCGAACTCGACGAACCCCTGCTGGAAGTGTCCACCGACAAGGTCGACACCGAGATTCCGTCGCCGGCGGCCGGAGTACTGACCAAAATCGTTGCCCACGAGGACGACACCGTCGAGATTGGTGGCGAGCTGGCCGTCATCGGCGACGCGGAAGGCGCGGGGGGCGGCGACACGGCGCAACCCGCCGCCGAGCCGGCAGCGCCTGAACCGCAATCAGCGCCACAACCGCAACCGGAGGCCGAACCGCACGCAGAGCCAGAACCGCAACCGCAGGCCGAGTCGCAGCCAACGACCGCGGGGGCAAGCGGCGATCAGGACGCGACCGGCTCGTCGCGTCCGGTGCTGATGCCTGAACTCGGCGAATCCGTCACCGAGGGCACGGTGACCCGCTGGCTGAAGAAGGTCGGTGATGCGGTCGAGGTGGATGAGCCGCTGGTCGAAGTGTCGACCGACAAAGTGGACACCGAGATCCCGTCGCCGGTGGCGGGCACGCTGATCAGCATCACAGCCGAGGAGGACGTCACCGTCTCGGTCGGCGGCGAGCTGGCCAGGATAGGCACCGGCGCCATCACAGCCCCAGCCAAGTCCGCACCCGTGCCACAAGCCCCGCCGGCTGCCCAACCCGAGGCCAAGTCGGCGCCGCAGGCCCCACCGGCGCCTGAACCCCAGCCAAAGCCGACGCCGCAGGCCAAACCCGAGCCGGCACCTGCGCCCCTTCCCGACCACGCGCCGGCCACTAGCGCGGCAAACGCTCCGTATGTCACACCGCTGGTCCGAAAGTTGGCCGCCGAGAACAACATTGACCTTGCCGAGGTCAATGGGACCGGGGTCGGCGGGCGTATCCGCAAACAGGACGTGTTATCGGCCGCGCAGCAGAAGGAAGCCAAAGCAGCTCCGGCCGCTGCGGCACCGGCCGCCGCGGCCCCGTCCGCCCCGAAACCGAGCGTCCCGACCCCGGCGCCCGCGCTGGCACATCTGCGCGGAACCACCCAGAAGGCCAGCAGGATTCGCCAGATCACCGCAAAGAAGACCAGGGAATCGCTGCAAGCAACCGCGCAGCTCACCCAGACCCATGAAGTCGACATGACCCGGATCGTGGCGCTGCGCGAAAAAGCCAAGCACGCCTTCGCCGAACGCGAGGGTGTGAACCTGACTTTCCTGCCGTTCATCGCACGCGCCGTCATCGATGCGCTCAAGACCCACCCGAACGTCAACGCCAGCTACAACGAAGACACCAAGGAGATCACCTACTACGACGCCGAGCATCTCGGCTTCGCCGTCGACACGGACCAAGGCCTGCTCTCCCCCGTCGTCCACAACGCCGGTG